>JACCSN010000840.1 GCA_013812985.1 Hyphomicrobiales bacterium
AAAGTCGTTGTGGATCCCGGCCCCATCATCGCCGTAGCTCGGACCCGGCCCTGCTTCGCCGATCCAGCCGCAATCAGCCTGCGGCGGGATCGTATAGCCGAGGTGCTGAAGCGCATATAGGATGGTCATCGCGCAGTGCTTGATGCCGTCCTCGTTCCCGGTAATGACGGCGCCGCCGACCTTGCCATAAAAACTGCTCTGCCCCTTATCATTGAGGATCGCCGACATGGCATAGAGCCGCTCGATCATCAGGCGGCAGACGGAGCTTTCCTCGCCGAGCCAGATCGGCGTGCCGATGATCAGAATCTCCGCCGCCGCGATCTTCTGCCAGAGCTCCGGCCAGGCATCCTCCGCCCAGCCGGCTCCGCCTGAAACATAGGCAGCGGCGGCCGTCAGTTGTTCGACGGCGAACTCGGCCCCGGCGGCGCCGACAGGGCCAGGGATGGCTCGCTTCGCATCAGTTGCGCCAGAACGTCGTCGGCGGAGCTTGCTCCAGTGCCGCCAATACCCGCTTCCAGAAGGGCGCGATCGAGCGAGCTGCCGGATTCAAGCGCGGCCAATTCCGCTCCGGCCTCCAAGCGGCCCGCTGTCGCTTCCTGCCGCTTGCGCACTCGGGCAAGGGAATCCATCGCATTCCCAAGGCTGGAATTCACGCCAGATTGACTGTGCGCGATCGCGGACTGGGCCTTCAGCAGGGACTCATTCGCCTTCACCGTTTCCACTTCCCGGCGCATCTGTTGGAGACGGATTTCAGTGTCCTGGATCGCGCGGGTCATCTGCTGCTGCTGGCCGGCGAGACGGCCAAGTTCCGTTTCGTCGCGCTGGATTTCAGCGCGGGCCTGGGCGATCCGCTCCGCCAAGCCACGGGCGAGATCCTCGCGATTGGCCTGCATGGCCGCCCTCGCGCTTCCAGTGTCCTTCTGTTCCTTGGCGCGTGTTTCCTCGATGCGGCGGTAGAGGCTCTTGTTGCTCGCCATGATCCCGGCGAGATCGGAGCGCGCGCGCCGCAGCGCTTGCTCGGCGCCGCGAATCTCCTGATCCAGAATGCGCAGGGCCTGGGCATCGACAGCGGTCTCCGCCGCGTCGTTGATGCCGCCGCGCACGGCTGTGAACAGCTTTCCCCAAACGCTCATGCCTCGAACTCTCCGCTTTTCCATTCCTCGATCATGTTCGCCGCGTCCACCGCATTCGCCGCAAGAACCGCTACTTCCTCAACGACCGCCTCGGCGCTCGATCGCGCTGAGAGCGCCCCGAAAAGTTCATACCACTCCTCGTCATTGACTCGGATCAGGCCGAATGTGGAGAGCGGCACAAGCTTGTGCGTCGAAAGCACCATGCGCTCGAATGCCTCGCGACGGGGCACGGAGTCGGCGGGCGCCAGAGCCACGCTGGCGAGGATCTCCTGGCCGCTGACCGCCACGAAGACATCCAGGTCGCCCTTTTCCTTCAGGGTGACCCGGATCACGTCGCTGCCTTCCGGAACCGCGACATCGACGTCGCCGAGCGGCTCGGGATCGGATGCCAACAGCTCCATGAGTGATGATAGATTCCACGTATCCAACGCATGATCTCCCTTCGACACGCGGCAACCTCGGCCCTTAGAAGATGGTCCCACTATCATAGTTCGTTCTCCTACGACATCCGGATCGTCGCTTAAACATCAGGTGGACGAGATGCTGCTTTGCGACGGGGCTGCGCTGAAACGACCTCGATTCACTATGGGAAGACGTAGTAAGAGCTGCCCTATCGTCGGTTGCGTCGTCGAGACTGGCTCTCGCAGGGAGGTGAGATGATCGCGCGTTTTTTCAGGCCCCGCGGCGATGCGCCTGCTCTACCCGCCGAGAGGGGTCCGCTTGCCGTGGCCATCCGCGGCGCCATCGCGATCGACACACTCTCTCTGCAGGCGGATACGGCGGCCGCGTCGCCCTCGATGCCGCTCCCGAACCTTGCCACAATGATTGTGGCGGCGTTCGGCGAAGTGCGCCTCGACGCGACCACGGTCTTGTCCCGCTACTATGATGACGATCATGGGGTCTTGCAGGTCATGTCGGCCTCGGGCAAAGCTGGCGACGAGATCACCGACGTAAGCTTCTATCAGGCCTGGGACAGTGTTGTTCCGGCGGGCAGCTCCGAATGGGACCGCTGGACGGGCGCGCGGGGCTTGATCGGACAACCGCGTTACGATGCCGACGGCATCGTTTTCAGCCGCTATTGGAGCGAAGGTGAGGAGCGCGCGGATCTGGTCGAATTCGTCGAGGACGTGGACGATGGGGAGACGAGCCGAGCGATCCATCAATCCTGCATGCTCTACTCGCGCCCTCTCGGACACACGGTCGAAATGCTGCTGATCAATGTGGAACGAGACTTGGACCAGGGACACGCCCGGCAGGGTGGCTCGATCGAATTTCTCATCGGATACGGCTTCTCGCCAGCCGATGTCAGGCGTGTCTAGGCCCCTCGCGGCAGTGAGCCCCACCATCAAAGGAACCGCGCCATGTTCGGCTATGTGCAAGGACTGCCAGCTTTTCTCGCCTACTTCGGGACCGGATTGATCATCCTGGCCGCTTTCGGCACGCTGTATTCCGCCCTGACGCCGCACCATGAGCTGGCCCTGATCCGTGCCGGAAACAGCGCCGCCGTGGCCGCCTATCTCGGAGCCATCCTGGGCTTCAGCCTGCCGCTTGCCTCGGCGGCGGCGAACTCCGTCAGCATCATCGACTTCCTCATCTGGGCCGTCATCGGCGCAGTGGTTCAGGTCATCGCCTTCTTTGCCGCGGGCGCGACCATGAAAGACGTGCCAAGGCGCATCAGCGAGGGCGAACTCGCCGCGGGAGCATGGGTCGGCGGGGTGGCCCTGGCAGTGGGCATGCTCAACGCAGCCTGCATGACGTATTGAGGCCCGGCGATGACAAGGCGTTTCACCGGCATAGGGCATCATTCGCTGATTCTTGGAAGCCTGGCCGCATCGGGAATGGCGCTGTCGGGCTGTGCGGAAAATGTGCCTCAAGAATATCAGTTCGCCACCACCGAAGAGTGCCGCACGGCCGGATTCAGCGAGCAGATCTGCACCGCGGAATATCAAGAAGCGTTAAGCCGCCAGGTCCGCGACGCGCCCCGCTTCAATGACCAGGCCGCGTGCGAGGCGGAGTACGGCGAAGCCCGCTGTTTGCAAACGCGTGATGAAAGCAGCGGGTCGAGCTTCTTCATGCCGTTTATGACTGGGTATATCGTCTCCTCGGCGCTGCGGAATTTCACCAGCTACGGCGCCTATTCCGACTACCGCCGCACCAACCCATACACGCCCACGCCCATCTACAGGAATCGAGCCGGCGACACCGTGACGTCGGTGGGAGGCACGCAACGGGTGGCGCGACCATACAACGTGAACACGCGCACGGTGGCGCGGCAAGGTTTTGGGGGCCGATCGTCCTCGCGCGGCTTCGGCGGCTGATTTGCGACGCATCACACTCCCAGAACGGCCGGACTGGCGCGACAAGGCCCAACAGGCCGGATTTGGTTTCCACGTCATGTATGGCGAGCCGTACTGGCTCGACGACGCCGCCTACTTGTTCACCCTTGAGGAAATCGAGGAGCGCGTGGAAGCCCCGAGCCAGGAGCTTCACGATATGTGCATGGACTTGATGGACAGCGTCGTTTCATCCGAGAGCAACCTCGAGCGTCTGGCGATTCCGGCGGAGCATCGCGATCTGGTCAGGCAATCCTGGATCGACCGCGATCGCCACCTTTATGGCCGTTTCGATCTCGCCTACGACGGGACGGGGCCAGCCAAGCTCCTGGAATACAATGCCGACACGCCGACCGCAGTGTTCGAGTCGGCCTATTTCCAGCATAATTGGCTTGCCGATCAAGTAGGGGCGGGTGAGTTGCCACGTGACGCCGATCAATTCAACTACATTCAGGAAAGCCTCGTCGAGGCGTTCGCGTCATTTCCTCCAGGCCCGATATTCCACTTCGCTGCCTGGACGGAGAACGATGAGGACCGCGGCACCACCGCCTATCTTATAGACTGCGCTGTTCAGGCCGGGCACCAAGCCGTGCTCATCAACATTCTCGAAATGGGTGTCGACGCGCAAGGCCGGTTCACCGACCCTGCGGAGCGGGTTATCGACCGGTGCTTCAAGCTCTATCCTTGGGAGGATCTTTTCCGGGAGCCTTTCGCGAAGCATCTGGCCGGCTCGGGAACAAAATTCATCGAGCCGCCATGGAAGGCCATCCTGTCCAACAAGGGTATCCTTCCGCTCCTCTGGGAGCGGCACAGGAACCATCCCAACCTCCTGCCGGCTTTCTTCCCCGACGACCCGGACGTCGCCACTCTCGAGCACGCCGTCCGAAAACCCCTGCACTCGCGCGAAGGCGAGAATATAGTGGTTACCAAGGGGGGCTTTGAAGTCGAGCGCACCGAGGGCGATTACGGGTTCGATGCCTATATCGTGCAGGAGTTCACGCCCCTTTTCGAGGCCGATGGGCAATTCGCGGTGCTTGGCTCATGGGTGGTCGGCGACCGCGCCTGCGGGCTTGGGATGCGAGAGGACAGGTCCGCTATCACGCGCAATCTCTCCCGCTTCGTTCCTCACGCGATCATCGACGAAGGCGTGCTGGGTTCAACGCAGCTTCGGCCGTCTCCCAAGCTCGTCACGCAAGAAACAGGCTAGAATTCCGCAAATTAACCGCAACGGCAGACGTCCAAAGCCCGACTGGTCCCACGCCTGCCTGCACAGCGGCAGTGGAGCGAGCCCTCCGAGC
>JACCSN010000846.1 GCA_013812985.1 Hyphomicrobiales bacterium
ATCCCCATCCGGCCACCAGGAATCCCGCGGTCGCGCCGTAGGCCGCGCCGGTTTCGTTGCAGCGCGGCCACCAGAGGCCAAGCAACAGCGGCGCCAGGTTGCCCGCCGCGGCGATGGCCAGGGCCCAAAGCAGCAATGCGGGCGGCTCCATCGCGATGCTCGGCGCCAGCCACACCGCGCCCGCGGCGACGGCCGCGACGGCAAGCCGGGCAAGGAAGACACGCCGGCTGGTGGGCCCCTTGCGGTCCAGCATCTCATCCCAGAGGTCATGACTGAGGCTGCTGGCGCCCGACAGAAGCGAGGCCTGCGCGGTCGCCAGAAGCGCCGCCAGCGCACCGGCCGTGATGAGGCCGGACAGCACCGAGGGCAGCGAGGCGATCGACAGGGCCGCGGCGATCGGATCGGCGAGGAGCTCTTCGAAGCCTTCCGCCCCGACGGCGCCGGCGAGGGCCCCGGCGAGCAGGACGCCGGCGGCGAGAAGCAGAAGGCTCAAGCCGATCGTCCAGAGCATTGTCGACCGTGCCGCCCGGCCCGAAGGCGCGGCAAGCACCGGGGCGAGCATGGGCGCCAGCGCGGCAAGCCCGGCCGCCACAAGCAGGACCGGCAGCGCGGACAAGCTCATGTCGGCGCTCGCCAGCGGCGCGGCAAGCTGCGTCAGGAGCGAGCCTGGATCGCTTCCTGCGGCGATGCGCGCTGGTCCGGCGTCGTCGCCGCGCACCGCGAGATAGGTAGCCGGCGCAAGCGCCGACAGCGCGATGACCAGGTATTGCGCGACCTGCGCGGCCGCGACCGAACGGAAGCCGCCGGGCAGCAAGGTGAGCGCGGTCAGGACAGCGGCGGCGATCAGGCCGTGCTCCGCAGTGAGCCCGAACAGCGACGCGAGCAGGGGGCCGGCGATCTTGAGCGCTGCGAGCAGGATGAGGAGGGACGCGAACAAAGCCACCGCCGAGGTCGCCAGCCGGCCGCGCATGCCGAAACGCGCCGCCAGGAAATCGCCCGCGGTATAGCCGCCGAACCGGCGCAAGCCGGGCGCGATGAGGAACGCCAGCAAGACCAGGCCCACCAGCGCCCCAAGCGCCCACGCGAACATGATCTCGCCGGTGACGGTCGCGCCGCCGATCAGGGCGATGACGAAGAACCCGGCCAGGCCGGCGGCGCTCGCGAGCCCACCGGCGATCGGCTGCACATCCCGATCGGCCACGTAATAATCGGCGGGGCGCCTCCCGTGGGACATGAACGCCGCGAGCACGAAGATGCCCAGCGCGGCGGCGCTCGCCGCCTGGGGCACCCGCGCCGTGTCAAGGCCGAGCCGGGCGAGAAGAGCGAGGGCGACGAGGAGGAGCCCGAATATGCCGAGCAGCCCCACGATCACCCCGACCCGCACCCGCGCGATCCCGATGTCGCCCTGAGGCGGCCTCAGCCCAGACATGCTCCAAATCACCTTGCCGTCGCGGCGGCTCAAAATGGCTGCTCGGAGCAGCCAACGCAACATGCGGCTGTCGCAACGAGTTTCTTCATGGCGCGAGTTCCTGCCATGCCGAGATGATCGGCTGGATGCCGCGACCCGGCTGCCGACACGGCATCGCCTGTCCCACCTTCATCGATCGGCCGTGCTGTCGTCGAGGCGCCGGAGCGCGTCCAGCGCCGAATCGGTTGCGCGGCTTGCAAGCCGGTGCGAGGCTAAAGCCAATTCACCGGATGGCGGACACGGCAGAGGGGGTAGCGTGCCATGCTGAAGGAATTTCGGGAATTCGCGCTGAAGGGGAACGTGCTCGACCTGGCCGTGGGCATTATCATCGGCGCGGCGTTCACGGCGATCGTCTCGTCGTTGGTCGACGATATCCTGATGCCGCCGATCGGGCTGGCGACCGGCGGGGTCGATTTCTCGCAGATTTTTGTCGTCCTGAAGGGGGACGGCGACTACAACACGATTGCGCAAGCAAAGGAGGCTGGAGCCGTCACCTGGAACGTCGGCCTCTTCATCAACGCGGTGATCAAGTTCCTGATCGTCACGCTCGCGGTCTTCCTCCTCGTGAAGTCGATCAACCGACTGGTGCGCAAGCAGGAGCAGAAGTCCGCAGGGGCCCCGAAGCCCGCGGAGGATGTCCAACTCCTGCGCGAGATTCGCGATTTGCTCGGCGGCGGCGAAGGTTCAAGGATTCGATCGAATCTCCCGCAAGGTGGGTGAGGCGTCCGGTCGAAGGCTCCGGGAAACGGTAAGAACGACCGCTTTCCAGTGCGGCGGCTGAACGCCCGATGTCCGCGCCGGCCCGCCTCCGCCATATCGGCCGCGTCGCCGTCACGCTGGCGCTCAGCGCGGCGGGCGGCGTAGTCGCCTCGTGGATCGGGCTGCCGGCCGCGTGGGTGTCCGGCGGCCTCCTGGTCGTAGCCGTCGCCTCGCTCGCCGGCGTCAACACGGAATTTCCGCGGCCGCTCCTCCCCCCGGTCTTTCTGGTTCTCGGCATCTATGCCGGCAGCGGCGTGTCGCGGGAAACGCTGCATCAGATCGAGACCTGGCCGGCGAGCTTCGCGCTCCTAGGGGTCTCGCTCATCGGCGTGATCGCCGGCTCCACCTGGTGGCTGCATGCGCGCTGCGGCTGGGACCGGAGCACCGCGCTGCTCGCCTCCTTTCCCGGCGCGCTCTCCCTGGTGCTCGCCGTAGCCGAGGATCTCAAGGCGGACCTGAAGAAGGTCGCCATCGCGCAAAGCCTGCGGCTCCTGATCCTGGCCGAAGCGATCCCGCTCGTGGCGCTCGTGGCAGGTCGTCCGGCGGTTTCCTCGGCAGCCGCGCTCGCCCCGGCGGGACCGCTCGACCTCGTGATCCTGCTCGCGGCCGGAATCGTCGCGTCGCTGGTGATGGAAAGGCTGAGGTTTCCCGGCGGCTGGATGCTGGGGGGCCTGACGTCGGCCGCAATCCTGTTCCTCGGCGGCTGGGTGGAGGGAGGCCTTCCCGGCTTCGTGGTCATCCCCTGCACGATCGCCATCGCGGCCATCGCCGGCAGTCGGTTCCGTCCCGGCGACCTCGCGATCTTGCCGCACATTGCCCGCCCGGCGCTCGTCGCCTTCGCGATCGCGATCGCGATCTCAGGCCTGGCGGCCGGCGCGGTATCGTTTCTGTTCGGGATCAACTTCGTCCAGACGCTCATCGCTTTCGCGCCGGGCGCGCTGGAGACATTGATCATCCTGGCCACTCAGATGAACATCGATCCGGCCTATGTCGCCGCGCATCATGTGGTGCGCCTCCTGGCGCTCGTGGCCGCCGTGCCGCTCCTGTCGCGCTGGCTTCGCCGGCGCCCGTGATCGAACGCCCTGTCCCGATCCGGAAACCCAGCGCTTTACCGCGGCGACCTGGAGCGAAGCCTGGCGCCGCTTCCCTCGCGGAGCTCGCCGACCGCGACGCCCTGCGCCCACAAGGCGATCGCGCCGATCGCGGCGATGCTGAGGAGATTGGCCGCCTCGACGATCAGCACCATCGCGAGCGCCTTCTCCTCCTCGACGCCGAATAGCCCGAGTGCGAATACCGCGCCGATGACGAAGCTGCCGGCCACGCGCGCGAAATGCCCGAGGATGATCAAAAAGCCGAGAAAGACGAGCAGGAAGAGGTACTGACCCGGCTCGAGCGCCACGCCGAGAGCAAGGCTTGCCCACAGGAAATGCGTGGCGGCGATCAGCTTGATGGCAAGGCTCGCCAGCACGATGCCGATGCCGCGCCAAGTCTCCCTCGGCCAGGCAAGCCCTTCCGCGAAGGCGGCGGCCAGCCGGCGCGCCGGTTCCGCGGCGCGGGCCGGAAGGCGTCCGAGAAGCTGCGCCAGCCGTCCATCCGCCGAGAGCGCGCCGCGCCGATAGGCGATCAGCGCGGCGAGAGCCAAGGCGAAAAGGACGAAGCTGCCCGCCCCGCCCCAGATCAAGCCGGCACGGACGCCGCCGGTCGGGTCGGGGAAGGCGACCGAGATCAAGGCGACGGGCACGAGACAGGCGAAGACGATGCCGTCTGTCAGCCGATCCAACGCAACCGTCGCCAGCACTGAAACGAGCTTCAGGTTCTCCCGGCGGGCGACCAGCCAGGAGCGCGCCACGGTGCCGAAGCCGAAAGGCACGAGGATGGCCAGGAGATAACCGGCCATGATAGCGCCGAACAGGTAGAGAGTGGGAACAGGGCGTAGCGGCGAGAGGAGCTGGCGCCACTTCCAGGCGCGCACGAATTGCTCGCCCATGATGGCAAGCGGGACGAGCGCGACGAACCGTGCGTCAGCGCCGGCGAGGACTGCGAGGAAGCGATCGAGATCGAACCCGCGCAGCACCCAGGCAAGCGCGGCGATCCCAAGGAGACCGCCGACCCAGGGGAGCCAACGGCGACGGTTCCGGCTTGCCGCGACGAGATCAGTCACTTCCGGACCTCGCAAGCGGCTTCACGCGGATGACTTCCCGGCCCGCGGCAGCCCGTAAACTGCGTGTGCGGAGCGTCCCCAGTTGTGCTGCTTTCCCGCCAATATGACGGGAACAGCGGCGCTCATCACATGTGCGACAAGGGACAGGATCGTGAGCAGTCTGGAAAGGGCCGAAACAATTTCACCGGCCGGAAGTCTCACGTCCGGGCCGTCTTGGAAAGTCCGCAGGTCCCACGCGACTTCACATGATCGGTATCTCTAGGGACGGCAATCACGCCAACATGGGACGGGATCAAAGCAGTTGCGTATCGCCGCCGGTATCGGTCCGCGGTTTGCAACGGCAACCCAGGCCATGGATATGGCGCGCTAAACCGAAGAAAGAACTCGACCTTTCCAATCGTGCGAAAGCGCCCGAGATTGGCTATCAAGGCTATGGCCAGCGCTTCGTGAGCGAGTCGGATCGAGCGCGCCGCCACGAGGCGCCCGGAGCCTTGAATCTCACTGACGAGCGCTGCGGCGACGGTTCAATGCGGGGAGATCGCCGAATTTCGGAAACGCCGCACCATCTGGTCCAAAACCGTAGCGGCAATGCGCGCCGGGACGGCCCAAGCCTGAACCCGCCGGCGGACAGCCGCGCCGCCTTTGCCGCGGCCGCCCGGCCCGCGAGGAGGCTGGCGGGCAGGCGGCGCCCCGCCGCCGTTTTCGGCTGATGGAGGCGCTTTCGGCTCATGTCGCGCTGGCCGCCGTTGCCTTCCTGGCCGCTACGATCCTTCCCGGTTCCTCCGAGGTTTTCCTGGCCGCTCTGCTGGTTCAGCGGCCGGAGGATTTCGCCACGCTCTTCGTCGCGGCCACGACGGGCAACACCGCGGGCGCCGCCCTCAACTGGGCGTTCGGACGCTGGCTGACGCGCTTCTCCGGTCGACGCTGGTTCCCAGTCTCCGCGCCCTGGATCGAGCGCGCGTCGGGCTGGTTCGGCAAATACGGGACCTGGCTCCTCCTGTTCTCCTGGGTTCCGATCGTCGGAGATCCGCTGACCGTCGCCGCGGGCCTGCTGCGGGTCCGTTTCGCGCCGTTCCTCCTGCTCGTCGCGCTGGGCAAGGCAGCCCGCTACGCGGCCGTCATCGGCGGCGTCGAGGCCGTGCGTTCCTGGTTGTGATGAATGAAAAAACAGTTGACCTTCCAACGATTGGAAGCGTCACAGCAAGCCCATCGGAAACGAAAGGATTTTGCCATGCTGAAGCTCAATGTGCCTGACATGACCTGCGGCCACTGCGCCTCCACGGTGGAGAAGGCGGTTAAGTCCGTGGATCCGGCGGCCAAGGTGAACGTCGACCTCGGGTCGAAGACCGTGACCGTCGATACCGTCGCCGATGAAACCAAGGTCAAGGACGTGATCCGGTCGGCCGGATACGAGAATGAGAAGATGGCGGCCTGACAGCGGTCGTGAGCCCGGCTGGCTCCTTGCGGCCGGGCGAATAGAACCGGAGGGTATTCGGCGACCTCCCAAAACATCCGACAAGATCAAATTGCCTTTGAACGCAAGGTTGCACACTCAGCACTAGCGATCAAACGATCGTCAACCCCAGTAAGGAGAATACAATGCCAAAGCTTCACGTTATATTTGCCACATCTGCCGCGGTCTTCAGCCAGCTCGGGTTGGCCTTCGCCCA
>JACCSN010000852.1 GCA_013812985.1 Hyphomicrobiales bacterium
CTTCCAGGCCTGGGTCGGCGTCTCCTCCGCCATCCTCCTGTCGGCGCTGACGGCGGGCCTCGAATCGGGCCAGCTCGAGGCGGCCCGGCAGGCCGGCTGGCCGTTCGTGGCGGTGGTGCTGTTCTCGGCTCTGGTGGTGTCCGTTTTCGCCCATACGGCCTATTACGGGCTGATCCAGAGATACGAGGCCAACCTGATCGCCCCGCTGACCTTGATGTCGCCGCTCTTCACCATCGCCTTCGGCATCGTCCTCACTGGCGATGCCTTCGACGGCCGCATGGCGGTCGGGTCGGCGCTGGCGCTTCTCGGCGTCCTCATCATCGCGGTGCGGCCGAACTTTTCCTTGCCGCGCGCCGCCCTGGTCAGGAACGCGCCGGAATGACCGAGCTTCGCCTCAGCGTGCTCGACCAGGCGCCGATCGCCGAGGGCGAGAGCGGCGCCGACGCGCTCCGCCACAGCCTCGATTTGGCGCGGCTTTGCGATTGTCTGGGCTACCACCGCTACTGGGTGGCGGAGCATCACGGCACGCCGATGCTCGCCTGCGCTTCTCCCGAGGCGCTGATCGGGCCGATCGCCGCGACGACCCGACGCATCCGCGTCGGCTCGGGCGGCGTCATGCTGCCGCATTACAGCCCGCTCAAGGTGGCCGAGACTTTCTCCATGTTCGCCGGCCTCTATCCGGACCGCATCGACCTCGGGCTCGGCCGCGCGCCGGGGAGCGACCCCAAGACGGCCTATGCGCTGCAGCGCGACCGCCGCCAGGCCGTGCCCGACGATTTCCCCGATCAGCTGGTCGAGCTGCTCGCCTACCTGGAGGACACGCTTCCCGCCGACCACCCGTTCCGCGACCTCAGCAAGCTTCCCGGCCTGCCGCACGCACCGGAGCCCTGGCTGCTCGGCTCCTCGCCGCAGAGCGCCATCTGGGCCGGCCAGCTCGGCCTGCCTTACGTCTTCGCCGATTTCATCAATCCGGCCGGCGCGGCGATCGCCGAGCGCTACCGGGAGGCGTTCACGCCGTCCGAGCGGCTGGCGAAGCCGCGGATCAGCGTGGCGGTCTGGGCGCTCGCGGCCGAGACGGACGCGGAGGCCGAGCGGCTGTCCTCCAGCCACCGCATGGCGATGCGGTTGTTCCTCATGGGCAAGTGGATCGCCGTGCCGCCGGTGGAGACGGCGCTGAAGTTCCTGGCCGACGCGCCGCCGCAGCCGACGGGGCTCGGCGGCCGCCAGCGGCGGCGGATGTCCGGCTCGCCGGCGGCGGTGCGGGAGAAAATTGAGGCAGTGGCGGCGGAATACGGCGCGGACGAGGTGATGATCGTGACGATTACTCACGAGCACGCGGCCCGCCGGCGGTCGTACGAGCTGATCGCGGAGGCGTTCGATTTGCCAGACTGAACTATCGGCGCAACTCATTGTCCCGCCGCCGATCCCGGCGCGGGGCTCCAAAGAGCCGATTCCGGTCCTCCTCCAGCAAGGAGGGATGCGGGGCGCTGACACAGCACCGCTCAAAACAAAAAGGTGGCGCTGCTCCAGCGCCCCGCGCGGCTTTTTCAACCCCCGGTCCTCCTGCTCTCCGCTTGGCCGGTGCGCCCAGCACCTCCGGCCAAGCTTAAGGCGGACAACGAGCCGCAGACCGGTCGTAGTGCCGGTCGGGCGGAGTGTCGGGGCCGACCGAGTCACGCCGGTTCGGAAGCCGGCATGCCGCGGGGCCGCCCGCCCTTCCCGTGCAGTTCCGGTCGACACGGACCCTCAGTGAAGGACGGCAGTGAGGAACATATTCCTATATGAACGAGAACGCAAGCTCTTTCCTGAGCGCGCCTTAGGCGGGTTTCACGCCTAGCGCACAAGCTCCTCAGCCAGAATGGCCCGCAAGCCCTCGTAGTAAGTAGGATACGAGAGGTGCACGCCGCTCTCGTCTTTGATGCGACTGTTTAGCACCCGCTTGTTCTCCCCGTAGAAGCTCCGCGCCATGGGCGACAGCTCGGCCGCCTCAAAGGCCACCTCCGGCGGCGGCGGCACGCCGAGCAAGTCCGCCGCATAGGCCAGCACCTCCTGCGGCGGCGCCGGCTCGTCGTCGGTCCCATTGAACACGCCGTGCGCGCGCCGCAGGAAACTCGCCTC
>JACCSN010000866.1 GCA_013812985.1 Hyphomicrobiales bacterium
GCTCGACGCCTGCCGCGCCTATCCCGGCCTCTCCAATGCGCGACGCATCACCTTCGAGTACGTCATGCTGAAGGGGGTGAACGATTCCGACGCCGACGCGCGCGACCTGGTGCGACTCCTCAAGGGCATCCCGGCGAAGATCAACCTGATCCCGTTCAATCCCTGGCCGGGCAGCCCGTACGAATGCTCCGACTGGGAGCGGATCGAGCGCTTCGCCGAATTGGTCAACCGCGCCGGCTATGCCTCCCCCATCCGCACCCCGCGCGGGCGGGATATCCTGGCCGCGTGCGGGCAGCTGAAGAGCGCCAGCGAGCGGATGCGGAAAGTGGACCGGGAGGCCTTCGCAGCCGGGCTGTAGAGACTTTTCAAGCGCAGCTTCCGCTCCGCTTGCTTCCTCAACTCATGCTCAACCGCGCGCGACCCTTTCAATCGCGGCAAGCTCTTGTGCCATCCCATTCTCAACCGTACGCAGGTCGTAGTCGCGCTGCAAGTTCATCCAGACCTCGGGCGATGTTCCGAGGAGCTTGGCGAACCGGAGCGCCATTGCCGGGGAAACCGGGGCTTTCTCGTCAAGGATCGCATAGAGCATCGCTCGGGATATGCCGAGCTTGCGGGCGATTTCCGTTTTGGGGATGTTCAATGCGGGGAGCACATCCTCGCGAAGGATCTCGCCGGGATGGGTGGGCCTAAGCCCGGCGAGCAGCGGGTTGCCTGCCATTAGTGATAGTGCTCCAGATCGACATTGGTCGCGTCGGCGCCGTCCCAGGCGAACGTGACCCGCCAGTTGCCGCTAGCGTCAACGGCATAACGGCCTGCTTCTTTGCCTTTCAGCGGGTGAAATCGATCGCCGGGCTGGTTCATGTTTTCGGGTGCGTGTGCGGCGTTCAGAAGTGCAAGGATGCGGCGAAGCCGGTCGGGATTCTGGACGCTCAGCTTCGAGGCATCTCCCTTTTCGGCGAACCGGCGAAGTCCCTTGTTCCTGAACGACCCGATCACTTGTCCAAGGATGCTGGACATCCGAGAGTGTGTCAAGCGTCTTTAGACAGTCTGTCATGCGGGTTGATCGTCCTCTGCTCGATCGTCGAAACAAGTTCCAACTCCCGGCTTCGTCTCCCGGCTCATCGCCGGACGCAGCGCCGGATTTCGCCCAGGACAGACCGTGACTGCGCGACCGCCCTCGTGCATAATAGCCGTATGACGGACCTCCTCGAGAGAGCGGTCGCCGCCGCGCGCGAGCTTCCCCCGGATGTGCAGGACGACATCGCCCGTCTTGTCTTGATGATCGCAGGCGAGGGGACTCCGGAGCCGGTCGCCTTGTCACCCGCCGAGCGCGCCGCGATCGCAGCCTCCAAGGCGGCGGCGTCACGCGGCGAGTTTGCGACCGACGATCAGGTACGCGCCGTCTGGAAAAAGTACGGCGTGTGAAGGTTCGCTACACTCTCCCGGCCCTCGCCGACCTCGACGCCGTTCTCGGATATATTGAGACCCAATCACCGCAAGGCGCCCGCCGCGTCCGGCTCCGCCTCGAAGCCTTAATCGAATTGCTGGCGGACCGGCCTTTGCTCGGCGCGCGAACCGACGATCCCACGATCCGCCGTCTGACCACGCCGCCCTATCCTTATCTCGTTTTCTACGAGGTCACGGGTGGGGAAGTCGTCATTCATGCGGTGCGCCACGGCGCACGTAACCCTGCCTCCATGCCGGGCATCGGTATTCCATGAGCTACCCTGTGCGCGGTTGCAATGGATGGGCGAAGCGCCGGATTATCCGTTGCGAACCGGCGAGAGCGCCCTTAGCTCTAGCGGCGCAATGGACGCATCTCATGCGTCCTCGGGGAGGCCGACCGACATGCCCATGACGCTTGCAGCCCGCTTCCTCGCGGTCCTGATTCTGGCGGCGTCGCTCGCCGGATGCGGCGTCAACACGATCCCTACCTACGAGGAGCTGGCCAAGGGCGCCTGGAGCCAGGTCCTGAACCAGTATCAGCGCCGGGCTGACCTCATCCCCAACCTTGTGGAGACCGTAAAAGGCTACGCCCAGCAGGAGCAGGAGGTGCTGACGGAGGTCGTCGAGGCGCGCTCCCGGGCCACCCAGATGCAGATCCCCGCGGACATCCTGACCGATCCGGAAGCGTTTCAGCGCTTCCAGGCGGCGCAGGGCGAGCTTGGCGCGGCGCTCGGCCGCCTGATCTCCATCACCGAGAACTACCCGGATCTGAAGTCGAACCAGAATTTCCTCGCCTTGCAATCGCAGCTGGAAGGCACGGAGAACCGCATCGCCGTGTCGCGCCGCGACTACATCGAGGCGGTGCAGCGCTACAACACGGAGATCAAGACAAT
>JACCSN010000890.1 GCA_013812985.1 Hyphomicrobiales bacterium
TTCGCGCAGGGGAACCTCACAATTCTTGAGGGTGAGGTCGCGGACGTCGTGATCGTCGGAAACCGCGCCGCCGGCGTCGCGCTGGCCGACGGGCGAGAGATTTCGGCTGCCGCCATCGTGCTTACGACCGGCACTTTCCTGGGCGGGATCATCCATATCGGCGAGCGCTCGATTCCTGCCGGCCGGTATGGTGAAGCCCCCAGCAACCGGCTCTCCGCAAGCCTCGCGCGGATCGGGTTGCGGCTGGGGCGGCTCAAGACCGGCACGCCGCCGCGGCTCGATGGCCGGACAATCGACTGGGCGCGCCTCGAAGCGCAGCCGGGCGACGACCCCCCTGAACCGTTCTCGTCCATGACCGCCGCTATCACCACGCCGCAGATCGATTGCCACATCACGCGGACCAGCGCCGCGACCCATGATCTGATCCGTCGTCACATTCACCGCTCCGCCATGTATTCCGGCCGTATCACCAGCCGCGGGCCGCGTTATTGTCCATCGATCGAAGACAAGGTGGTCCGTTTCGCCGACCGCGACACGCATCAGATCTTTCTCGAGCCGGAAGGTCTGCACGACCACACGATCTATCCGAACGGCATCTCGACCTCGCTCCCGGAAGACGTCCAAGAAGGGCTCGTTCATACCATCCCAGGGCTGGAGACTTGCGAAATCCTCCGGCCCGGCTATGCCGTCGAATACGATCACGTGGATCCGCGCGAGCTCGACCCGACGCTCGAATGCGGCAAGCTCCCCGGACTCTACCTCGCCGGGCAGATCAACGGCACGACGGGATACGAGGAGGCCGCGGCGCAGGGCCTCGTGGCCGGGCTGAACGCAGCGCGGACCGCCGGCGGCTCGGCGCCGCTGGTGATCGACCGCGCCGACGGCTATCTGGGCGTCATGATCGACGACCTGGTGACGCAAGGCGCGAGCGAGCCGTACCGGATGTTCACGTCGCGGGCCGAATATCGATTGTCCCTGCGCGCCGACAATGCCGACCAGCGGCTCACCCCGCACGGAATCCGGGCCGGATGCGTCGGGCCGGAACGCAACGCCCATTTCACCGCGCGACAGGCCGATCTCCAGGCGGCAAGGCGCCTGCTCGACAGCCGAACGTTGACATCGTCCGAGGCCGCACGCCACGGCCTCCCCGTCAACCAGGACGGCGCCCGACGGTCGGCTTTCGAGCTTCTCGCGTTCCCCGGAATTGGACTCGCTCGGCTCGCGGATGTGTGGCCCGAACTCACGCAAATTCCGCCGTGGGCCGGAGATCAGATCAGCATCGACGCGCAATACGCGGTCTATCTAAAACGTCAGGATTCCGAGATCGAAGCCATGCGGCGCGACGAATCGCTCGCTCTGCCGGTCGACCTGGAATACGACCTCGTTTCAGGGCTTTCCACCGAAGCCCGACAAAAACTCACGGCTGCGCGCCCGGCCAGCATCGGGCAGGCGAGCCGGATTGATGGCGTCACGCCGGCGGCGCTGACGCGCTTGCTCTCCTATGTCAGGCGAAAACCGGATCAGGCCGGCCGAACCGCTGCCTGAAGTCGGCGGGGCAGGCAATTCGCTGGACCGATTCGGTTTCGTAACCCCGAGCACCAAGTCTAATCTCGATCGGTTTGTCGCACTGCTGGCCGAGTGGCAGCGCGTGCATAATCTTGTCTCGGGTTCCGCGATGGGGGAGATCTGGTCTCGTCACGTCGCCGATAGCCTGCAACTCCTCGAGCACGCGCCAGAATTTCGCATCTGGGTTGATCTCGGGAGCGGCGCCGGGTTTCCGGGGCTTGTCGTTGCGATCGCGGCAGTAGAGAATCCGGAGCGGCGATTCATCCTTGTCGAATCGAATCACAAGAAGGCCGCCTTCCTCCGCGCCGCCATTCGCCAGACCGGGGCGAACGCGGAGGTCGCGGCCGAGCGGATCGAGGAACACGCGCCGAAAATGGCTGGCCATGCGGACATCGTCTCAGCGCGAGCGCTGGCGCCTCTCTCGCGTATCTGCGGGCTCGCCGCGCCTTACATGAATCCGCGCAGCGCCCTCCTGCTTCTGAAAGGCGGCGCCTTCGGAAGCGAGGAGAAAGCCGCGCGCAAGTCGTGGGTTTACGATAAGTTAACCTTCGCTAGCGCGACTGATCCGGATGGCCAGGTCGCCGTCATCCGAAACCTCCATCGGAAGGTCGGCAGCGATGAACCCTAGAGACGCACTCCCCGAGCGCCCTCGCGTCCTGGCCATCGCCAACCAGAAGGGT
>JACCSN010000891.1 GCA_013812985.1 Hyphomicrobiales bacterium
TCGTCTACAAGGGCCTATCTGCCTCAAAAGACTTTATCTAAAAGCTGGTAACTGCTCACCCCGATGGTTCTGATGCGAGGACGGATCGGCCGTCGAGGCAGGTTCGGATGGCGTCGAGGGCGGTGCGGCCGTTCAAGGCTCCGGTTGCGATGACGGAGCGGACATCGGCGTCGAAGGCGGCGCCCCAGGCCGAGCGGAAGCCGTTGGTGACCTTGCGGAAGATGACGGACGGCCGGAGCGCCCGTTCGGAGGCGTTGTTGGTCGGCGGCGCGTCGCGGCGGGTGACGAACACGAACAGCTTGCCCTTGCATTTGGCGATGCCATTCCGGAGCTTGCGCCCTTGCCGCGTGGCGGGCGCCAGCGACAGCAGCCGGTCGAGCCGCCGCTCGAGTTCGCGCCGGTGCGCAAGCAGGGTGGCGTCGGTCAGCTCGTCCCGCCTTCGACCGATGGCCAGAGCCCGCCGCAACAGGGCCTCAAACCCCGGCGCGAACGTCGCGTCGCCGGCGTCGATGGCGTAGCGGGCGTCGCGCAGGAGATGCGCCAGGCAGACCTGATGGGCTGCGGCATGCCCCATCTGGGCGGCGTAACGGTCGCTGACCCAGACCTCGGGGACGGCGCCCTGGAGGAAGTCGGCGACCACGGCGGCGCCGCGGGTGATCGCGATGCGATGGGCGACGGCGGCGGCCGAGCCGAACACCCATTGCCAGCAGGTCTGGCCGGCGACGCGGGCCGAGGTCTCGTCGCAGGCGATCACCGGCGCTTGGCGCACTGCCGCCTCGATGCGTGCGGCTTCCGCCGCGAAGGGCTCGGCCGCCCGCGCCAGCATGTTGGCGATCGCGCCCTCGCTGATCGCCAGGCCGAACAGGCCTTTCAGCATCTCCACCAGGCGCTCGTAGCTGACCATGTGGCGAGCATGCAAGTAGGCGACCAGCGCCACGACGCCGGGGCCGAAGGGGCTGCCCGCGGCCATGTCGCCAGGAGCCGCGGCGGTGACGCGCGCCCCGCAACGAGGGCAGGCGCCGCGGTGGAGGTGGATGCGGGTCGTGACCGCCTTGATCGGCGGCAAGTCGATGTGGTCGTAAGCCCGCGCCACCGTCGGCTGATCGGCCGGCGCCAGGCCATGGCCGCAGGCGGCGCAGGTCTGGGCGTGGATCGCCAGCACATGGTCGGGATCGGCGCACAGATCGCGCGCCACGCCCGCACGGCCCTTGCGCGGCTTGCCGGGCCGGCTCGGCCGCTCGGCCTTCCAGCCGCGGCTCGGCGGAAGCGAGGAATTGTCGGGCGTCTTGGGCGGTCCGCCCGAACGCGCCTCAAGCTCGGCTACGCGAGCCGTCAGCACGGCGACCTGCTCCAACAGCGCCAGAACCAACGCCACCAACTCTTGCTTGCCAAGCGAATCAAGCGCCGCAGGAGTCATCCCAAGCTTGAATCAGCTTCTTCCCATCGCGTCAAACACCGCCCTTAACCCAACGACCCCTTCCCAAAAACGGGGTGAGCAATTACGAAGGCAATGTCCACTTCTAATGTGATATCTACGGCGAGTCTCGCTTTTGAGATAGGCCGATTGGTTCAAGAAAGCGCGATGAAGATTGCCTGGGAATTAGATGCCCTTCATGGGAGATCTATGCGAACATCCGGAGCATCGAATATTGCAGCTCGGAACGCCAGAGTCAGCCGCCAGAAAGAAGCGGAGTGGCAGCCTTGGAGAGATGAAGCGGCTGCGATCCGGGAGCGACACCCGGATTGGAAGAACCGCCCCGTAGCCATCGCGGTCAGGAAGAAACTCGGACTGAAGGTGAGCATTAGGACTGTGCAGCGGCATATCTGAAAAACTGTGACACCCTAGCTTAGTCTGTCATAACGAAGCGAAGCATCTTCCGCCCCGGCCCGGCAACAGCCGCGCAAGTCAAACGGGGTCCGACATGGGACAGGAAGAGAGCAAGAAGCCGCTGCGCAAAATCTTGCGGCGGCCGGCGGTCGAGAGCGTTACCGGCCTTGGGCGCTCTCAGATTTACGAGGGCATGGCGGAAGGCTGGTTCCCAAAGAATATTCCGCTGTCCGGCTCCGATAACGGCCGGGCGAAAGGCTGGTTGGAAGACGAAATCCTCGCCTACCAAGAAGCCCGTATCGCCGAGCGGGAGGCGTCCAATGGCTGACCGCCTATCCGAGCTGGAGCGGGAGAATGCGGCTCTCCGCAGAAATCTGGAAATCCTCCACCGTGCAG
>JACCSN010000900.1 GCA_013812985.1 Hyphomicrobiales bacterium
ATCTCCAACGCCGACCGCTCGCTGCTCGGCTGCTACGGCGTGAACGGCGGCAAAGCGGGCTTGAACTATCAGGTCTCGGTCTTCGACGAAGCGGGGGCGGAGACCGTGCATCCGGGGATGTCGGACACCGTGACCGTCCCGCCGGGCGCGGCCGTCCGCATCGTCACCACCGGAGGCGGCGGCTGGGGCGATCCATTTGCACGCGAAGTTGAGAAGGTCGCCTACGATGTCCAATGCGGGCTCGTTTCGCCCGATGCCGCACGCGAAGACTATGGCGTCGTCCTCAAGCAATCCGGCCGGAAATGGCGGACCGACATTGAAGCCACAGCCGCGCTTCGCGCCGAGCGCTCCGCCGCGCGCGGCACGCCCGCCATGTTCGATCGCGGTCCGTATTTTGCCAAGGCCAAGCAAGGCGGGCGGGTCCGGCGCCCGGATGGCTGGAGCGATCCGGATGAAGGCTGGGAGGCGATCCCGGTTGCCTGAGCCGAGCGGCCCTGGACGCGACGCCTCATCTCGATTGCCTTCGGGGGCAGCGGAACGGTGACATGAAGATCACGCAGTCGTTCAAGGTGAGCCGCCCCCGCTCTGTGGTCTGGGCCTTCTTCCAGGATGTGCCGCAGGTCAGCACCTGCATGCCCGGGGCCGAGCTGACCGAAGACAAGGGCGACGGCCGCTACCTCGGGCGGATCGGGACCAGGCTCGGCCCATTCAACGCTTCGTTCGATGGCGAGGCTCAGGTGTGGCCAAATGAAAGCAGCTATTCCGGCCACGTCGAAGGCAAGGGGATCGACAAGCGCGGCGGCAGCCGCTCCAAGCTCGTCCTCAACTACCGCCTCATCGAGCTCGGCGGGGCTACGCAGGTCGAGATCGACGCCGACGTGCAGCTCTCCGGGCCAGTCGCCCAGTTCGGCCGGACCGGCATCATCACGGAGACGGCGAACATCCTGATCGAGCAGTTAGTCAGGAACGTGGAAGCTAGGCTTGCCGCTACAGCCAAGGCGCTACCCGAGATAGCCGAGAACTCGTCCCAAGATCCTCAGCCTCGTCCTGAGGTGCGAGCTGGGCCTCCTCAGGATGAGGGCCATGTTGCGTCGTCTCCCCCGCCTTCCAACAACATTAGCATCCTGGCTCTTGCGCGAACGCTGATCGGGTCGTTCTTCCGTCGCCTCTTCAGCCGGAACACAGGTCAGCGATAGCCCCGCGTAAGTCTCTCTCAGCACGTTCTTCTGCACTTCCCCCATCATGCGCGCGGCAGGCCGTCAACGAAGAGCACCCGCTTCGGCAGCTTAAATTTTGCCAACCGGCCCTCGATCCAGGTCATCAAAGTCGCTTCGTCAAGCTCGGCGTCGCCGCTCACGACCACCGCAGTGATGCCCTCGCCGAGATCAGGATGCGGCACGCCGATCACCGCCGATTCGATCACGCCGGGGACCGCGTCGATCTCCGCCTCGATCTCCTTCGGATAGACGTTGAAGCCGCCGGTGATGAAGAAGCCGTCCTTGCGGAACTCGGCTTCCGTTTTCTCCGGCATGCGCCAATAGCCCTTGAAGACGTTCGGCCCCCGCACCTCGATCATGCCGATCTCGCCTTGCGAAAGCTCCGTCCCGGTCTCCGGATCCGCGATCCGAAATTCGATGCCGGGGAGGGGATACCCCACGGTTCCGGCGATCCGCTCGCCTCATGTTCGTCTCGGTCATTCCATAGCGCTCCAGAATGGCGTGGCCGGTCCGGGCCTGGAACGCGCGACGCGTCTCGGCGAGCAGCGGCGCGGAGCCGGAGATGAAAGGGCGCATATGCGCCTTCGCCGCGCGGATGAGCCCCGGATGCCGCAGGAGCCGGGTTTAGAAAGTCGGCATCGCCGTCGCCTCGGGCATGAGCTCCTTGCCGCATCGGCGTTGAATTTTGCGTGGAACAGCATCTCCCGCTGGATTCCGGCCGTCGCCGTTGCGGATGAACAGCTTGCCGGGATCGGCCATGGGCGCCCGGATAAGCGCGGGAAGATTGCGGATGCTCGCGTCGGAATAGGCCCAGCTCATGTCGGGATCGATCTTTACGCGACTCGGCGAAGCCCCGCTGAAACTTCAGGCGTGAGCTCGTGTCCGCCTTTCCGGCGCGAGGAGCCGGCGGACCGTCGGCGAGCAGACGACCTCGGCTTGGTTGGCGTAGGCTTCATGGTTCTTCTCAATCGATTTCAGGTCGTAGAGATAATTCACCATCACGCCATGCCCTTGCTTCAGCCCGTTCGCCGAAAGATCAGCGCAGGCGTGAATCAGGTGCAGGCTGGCGCCGTTGCCGAGATGGAAACGGGCGACCGGGTTGAGCGGCCGGCCGTTCGGCGCCTTTGCCCGCGCGAGGTAGGCCGCGGCCGCCGCTTCCAGCACCGGCTCCAGCGCTGTCCGGTCCTCCGCGCTGGCCGCCCAGCCGGGCTCGTCGAGGATCGAAAGCCTGTCGTGGCCTTCGATGGCATGCAGAAAGCCGGTCTCCTCCATGCGTTGCATAGCCAACCAATCCGCGAAGCCCGGAAGCGGCGAGAGCGTCACGAAGGTCTTCAGGCCGGGCGTATCGCGGGTGAGCTCGTCGACCACCTGCTTGATCAGGAAGTTGCCGAAGGAGATGCCCTTCAGCCCCGCCTGGGTGTTGGAGATGGAATAGAACACCGCCGTGTCCGCATCGCCAAGCGGCAGCGGCTTGCGCTCCTCGGCGAGCAGCGGGGCGATCTCGCGGGGGATGCCCGCCGTCAGCGCGACTTCCACGAAGATCAGCGGGTCCTCCGGCATCTGCGGATGGAAGAAGGCGAAGCAGCACCGGTCCGGCGGCTGCAGGCGTCGCCGGAGGTCGTCCCAGCCGCTGATCTCATGCACCGCCTCATATTGGATGATCTTCTCCAAGATATCCGCCGGCGAGGCCCAGTCGATCCGCTTCAGCACCAGGAAGCCGCGATTGAACCAGGACGTGAAGAGGTGGACGAAATCCGCGTCGACAGCGGCGAGCTCGGGATGATCCCTTTGAAACGACAGCAGCTCCTCGCGCATCCTGACCAGCTTGGCGGTGCCGCCTGGAGCCAGGTTGATGCGGCGGAGCACCTCCTGCCGCAACGGCTCGGCCGCCTCATGCAGCGCTTGCGCCGCCTCCGGCGTAGGGCTCGTCAGCCACGATTCCACGGCCGCTTGCAGTCTTGGCAGCTCGGGTCCGAATTCCTCGGCCTGGATCCTGAACCATTCGAGCCGCTCGGCCCCGCCCATCCGGTCCCATTGCAGCAGGAGGGCGCGCGCCAGGGCGACGCCGGACGCCTCGCCGCGGCTTGAGATCAGCTGCCGCGCCAGCGCGACGATCGACACGCGCTGCGCCGGCCCGAGCTGGTCGCCGCGGCGGAGCAATTGGCGGCTGCGATCCGCGATGCTCTGCAGGAGGTCGGAAACGAACGACGCATCGCGCCCGAAAGCCTTCATCGCGGCAAGCCCTTCACGCCCTTGCGCTTCCGTCCTAAGCGGAAACAAAGCCGCTTGAACGACGATGCCCATGGTGCTCAGATATTTGATACCGTGTCCACATAGCGAGCACGAAACCCATCGCCTTGCTTGGAAAATTCCACCGGCACGATAGCAGGGAGTTCTTGATGGAACATCGCATGTCCAACATGACCCAGATGGAGGTCGCGGCTGCGATCGAGGCGAAGCGGCCCGTCATCCTGCCGACCGGCGCGACCGAGGCGCATGGGCCGCATATGCCGACCGACACGGACACGCATCAGGCCGAGCACATCGCCTGGCTGCTGGCGCAAAAGCTTGACGCTCTGGTGGCGCCGCCGGTCGCCTACGGGATCTCGAAGACCTTCGAGTTCTTTCCCGGCACGATCTCGCTCTCCATCCCGACCTACCAGCTGATGCTGTTCGAGATCGGCTCCGGCCTGCTCAAGCAGGGCTTTGAGCACCTCATCATCCTCAACGGCAACCGCCCGAACGGTACCGCCAACGACGCGGTCGCCCGGCATCTGGTGGACGAGCTCGACACTGCCCACGGCTTCAAGGTCTCGGCCGTGAGCTACTGGGAGCCGGCGGCGGAGCAGGTGAACGCGCTGCGGAAATCGGTGCCGGGCGGCATGGGCCACGGCTGCGAGTTCGAGACGTCGTTCCAGCTCGCCACCCGGCCCGAGCTGGTGAAGATGGACCGCCTCGCCGGCGCGAAATACGGACCTGTGGGTTGGGACCTGGTCGCCCCGACCAACCCGACGCGCACCTATGCGCGACGGCCGCGGCCCGAAGCAGGCCACGCCGCGATCTTCGGCGACCCAACCGAGGCGTCTGCGGAAGCCGGGCAGCGCTTCATCGCGGCGGTGGTTGACGCGCTCGAGGAAACGTTCCGCAACCTGCAAGGCTCGTATCAGGAGCGGAAGTGAGGATTCGTAGCCCGGATGCAGCACAGCGAAATCCGGGAACTTTCGCGCCGCCCCGCATTGCGCTCCGCTCCATGCGGGCTACGAGGCGTGGCTCAGCGTTTGCCCGGTCGCCAGCCGAGATCGATGGAGATGGAGTGGGCCGTATGGATCAACCGGTCCTGCAGCTGACCGCGCTGCTTGTCGCTGCGCGCCAGCGCCTTGCGGAACACGAAGCAGAGCGCCGTGACCACCCGGCCCGACCCGTCGCGGATCGGCGCCGCCATGGAGCCGGTGAAGGGCTGCACGTCGCCGACCGTGAAGGCGAGGCCGCTCTCCCTGATCCGCGCCAGCCCGTCGCGAATGAGCTTCGGATCGGTGACCGTGTCGCCGGTCAGCCGCTCAAGGTCGCGCTTCAGGTAATTGTCGATGAACGCCGCATCCTCGAAGGCGAGCAGCACCCGGCCCTTGGCCCCGCAATGCAGCGGGAAATGGTAGCCATATTGCGCCTTGGTGATGTCGTCGCCGGGCCGCTGCGCCGAATAGACGACGACGGACTGGAAGCCGATCCGCTCGACGATCTGCACGACGACGCCCTCGATGTCGTGCGCCTGCCCGAGATAGGGCGTCGCGGCCTTGAGCACGCGGTGGTTGGCGAGGTAGGCGGAACCGATATACCAGAGCCGCGGGCCGATCTCGTAGCGGTTGGTCTCCGGATCGCGGCGGAGGAACTGTGCCTTCTCCAGCTGGATCATGGTGCGGTGGACGGTTGCCCAGGGCAGGTTCAGCC
>JACCSN010000912.1 GCA_013812985.1 Hyphomicrobiales bacterium
GAACGCGCCGGCGCCCCGGTCGCCGACCCTGACGAGCGGCTTCCGCAGCTTGGCCGGCGACATTTGGTTCATGATGCCGGCCGCGCCCTTGCCGCAGATCACGCCGCGGTTGACCGGGTGCTCCCGCGTGCCCTCAATGTAGCGGATGCGGCCGTCATTCAGATGCACCTTGATGCCGCAGCGGCAGGCGCACATGTAGCACGTCGTGTGCTTCACCTCGTCGGAGACCGGCGGCGACATCTCGACGTGTTCGACCGGCCTAAAATATCGTCCTAGCCAATCCATGACACGCGCCATTCAAATCTCTGCTTGAACCTCTTACGGGCAATTCGTTCTACAGGCGATTCTTCGGGCGGTCAGGTTTATTCGTTCGAGTCGATCTCAGCGGACCTGATTTCCCGAGGCGCGCAAGAGAAGGAAATCCGCGCCCAAGCTGCCCTTCTCCATCCGGAGCACGGCCGCCGTCGCGGCTGCGTTCAGATCGGCAACTCGGCTTTCCTGCCGGCTCCTCGGAGCAGCGCGACAAGCACGACGTTCAGAGCAGCCAACGCGGTCAGCATCGATAGTACCGCACCGGCGCCGCCATATTGCAGCAGGAACGCTCCGACAGAGGGCGACATCGCCTGCGCGATCAGGCTGGGCATGGCGAGGGTCCCCATCAACGTGGCATAGTTCCTGGAGCCGAAGAGCGCGAGCGGCACGGTGCCTCGCGCGATCGATTCGATCCCGATGCCCGCGCCGTAGAGGATCAGCGCCAGCATGACGATCGGGAAGCCGACGAGAAGGAGGGCAAGGCCGATCGTCACAAGGACGGTCCCCGCCAGCATCGTCCATATGGGATGATAGTAGCGCCCGAACACCATCTCGACGACGCGCGCCCCGACTTGCGACGGCCCCACCATCGCGCCGAGCGCGACGGCGGACGCCAGGCTCAACCCGCCCGCCTGCAGGATGGTGAGGAGATGCACCGAGACCATCGAAGAGATGACGGAGCAGAGCGCGATCGCGGCTGCCATCAGCACGAAGAGGAATAGGTGCTCCTTGGCGACGAGATTGGAGGGTGAATTCCCGACGGTGTTGTCGTCGTCCGGTTCGGCGGGAGCGGGCGTGGGTCGAGGGACGACGATGAGGTGTACTGGAAGCGCGACCAGCAGGTGGATGCCGGCATAGACGAGGCAAGCACCGCGCCAGCCGTAATGGTCGACAAGGTAGGCGCTGAAGGGCCAGCAAACGGTGCTGGCGAAGCCCCCGAACAGGGTCAGGGTGACGATCATCCGCCGCGCTTCGCTGCCGTATAATCTGCCGAGCGTCGCGAAACCGGCATCATAGAGACCGCCGCCCATCCCCAGACCGATGACCAGCCACGCCAGGAAATAGGTCGCAGGGCTCTGGGCGAGGCTCAGCCCCACCAAGCCGAGCGCCAGGAGGATTGAACTGGCGGCCAGGACCAGTCGTCCGCCGTGCTGGTGGATGATCCGCCCGACGCGAGGCGACACCAGACCCGCGACCAACAAGCCGAGCGAGAGGCCACCGACGACCCAGATCAGGGGCCATCCGGTCTCGGTGGCGATAGGGTTCGCAACGACGGCAGGGAGGTAGTAGGACGACCCCCACGCCAGTATCTGGGTGCCGCCCAGCGCTGAGACCACCAGCCCGCGCGGACGCGAGGTCACGCCGCGACTCGGCAGCCGCGGCCGTCTTGCCCTTCTTGCTTGGCAACCGCGTCGGCGACACAGCACGCTTCGGCTTTCGCCGAAGCTGGACCACCGCAGCAACCGCTCGACGACGAGACTTCGAAAGCCGCCGACCGCGTCGAGCACACGCCCGTTTCCGGCAGCACAAGCTGGAGATCATCGGCGGCGGCGAAGTCGCCAGCGATGGCAGCGGCGACCGAGCGCGCTTGCTCGTATCCGGTGAGGAGGAGGAAGGTCGGCGCGCGGCCGTAGCTCTTCACTCCAATGGTGTAGAAGCCGGGCTCTGGATGGGCGAGTTCGCGGTGGCCATGGGGCGGCACCGACCCGCACGAATGAAGATTCGGATCAATCAGCGGCCCAAGGTCCTTGGCGCTCTCCAGCCACGGGTCGAGCTCCACCCGCAGCTCGCGTGTCAGGGCAAGGTCTGGCCGCTGTCCGGTGGAGACGATGACGCGATCGGCGGGACCGATTTGGGAAAGACCCGTGACCGTCTCACCTTCCAGCATGATGCCGTTGCCCTTCGTCCGAACGGCGGTCGTGCGGAAGCCGGTGATCAGTTTAACTCGTCCGTGATCGACGAGCGTCTTCACATCGGCCCCAAGCTCGCCGCGCGCGGGCAATTGGTCCGCCAGCGCGCCGCCGAAGACGCGGATCAGATTGGAGCCCCGGACGACCCAGGCGATCGACGTGTCAGGTTCCGCTTCGGCGAGCTTGGCCAGATCGAGAAGCACGTTCGCCGCCGAATAGCCCGCTCCAACCACGAAGGTGGTCTTGCCCGCATAAACGCTGCGATCCCGCCCGAGGACGTCAGGCATGCCATAGGCAAGGCGCT
>JACCSN010000918.1 GCA_013812985.1 Hyphomicrobiales bacterium
GACGACGACTTCAACATGATCGAGACGCTCTACGGCGTCGGCTACCGTTTCCGGGAGAATTAGGCTGAAGATGCCAGAGGCTTAAGCGCGGCGGATGGTGGCCGAGACGAACCGCGCCGAGGAGACCCGGCGCAAGCGGTACTTGATCGCCGGCCCGCTGCGCTCCGCCGGGCCTCTCCTGCGACCGTTCCGCAAGGCCCTCGGCGGCCTTGGCCGGGCGGCGACATCGAGCCTGACGCGACGCATCGTCATCCTCAATTTGGCGGCGCTCGTGGCGCTCGTCGGCGGCATCCTTTATCTGAACAAGTTCCGCGCCGGCCTTATCGACACGCGCGTGGAAAGCCTGCTCACGCAGGGGCAGATCATCGCGGCGGCCATCGCGGCGCAGGCAAGCGCCGATACCGACGCCATCACGGTCGACCCCGACAAGCTCCTGGAGTTGCAGGCCGGCCAGAGCGGCTCTCCCTACAGCGTCGGTGAGGGCGCCGCCGACTTTCCGATCAACCCCGAGCGCGTCGCGCCGCTTCTGCGGCGCCTCATATCGCCGACGCGCACGCGGGCCCGCATCTACGATCCCGAGGGTGCGCTGCTCCTGGATTCCCGCGGGCTTTATACGCGCGGTCAGATCCAAAGTTTCGACCTGCCGCCGCTCGACGCCGACAAGGGGCGGCTGGAGCGCGGCTGGGATTCGGTGCGGCTGTGGTACCGCCGCGGCGAATTGCCCGTCTATCGTGAGATCGGCGCGGCCAATGGGCGGGAATATCCGGAAGTCGCCTCGGCGCTGAACGGTTCCGCCGGCAGCGTCGTCCGGGTCGGCGAGGATGGCGGCCTGATCGTGTCCGTGGCTGTTCCCGTGCAGCGCTTCAGGGCCGTGCTCGGCAGCCTCCTCCTGTCGACCGAATCCGGCGATATCGACGCGATTGTGCGGGCGGAGCGGCTGGCGATCCTTAGGGTCTTCCTCGTCGCCGCCGCGGTGACGGTGCTGCTCTCGGTCCTGCTCGCCAGCACCATCGCCGGGCCGGTCCGGCGGCTGGCCGCGGCGGCGGAGCGGGTGCGCCGCGGCGTCAAGCACCGGCGGGTGGAGATCCCCGATTTCGGCAACCGCAAGGACGAGATCGGGCACCTGGCCCGCGTGCTTTCGGAAATGACCAATGCGCTCTACAAGCGCATGGAGGCGATAGAGAGCTTCGCCGCCGATGTCGCGCATGAGCTGAAAAATCCGCTCACGTCATTGCGAAGCGCGGTCGAGACCTTGCCGATCGCGCGGACGCAGGAGCAGCGCGAGCGGCTGATGGCCGTCATCAAGCATGACGTGCGGCGGCTGGACCGGCTGATCACCGACATCTCCGATGCATCCCGGCTCGACGCCGAGCTTGCCCGCGAAGCGACCGACGCGGTGGACCTGGCGCGCCTGCTTGAGACGGTGGTGGCGATCGCCCGCGAGACGCGGGTCAGGGACAAGCGGCGGATCCAGCTTGAGCTCCAGCCCGGACGGCGCGGCAAGGACGCCTTCCTGGTCCTCGGTCACGACAGCCGCCTCGGCCAGGTGTTCAACAACCTGATCGACAACGCGCTGTCCTTCTCGCCGCCCGACGGCGGCGTCCGAATCCGCATCCGCCGCGATGTCCGCGGCATCGTGATCACGGTTGACGACGACGGGCCGGGCATCCGCGCCGAGAATGTCGAGAATATCTTCGAGCGCTTCTACACCGACCGTCCCGAGGGCGACGAGTTCGGCCAGAACTCCGGGCTCGGGCTGGCGATCTCACGGCAGATTGTCGAAGCCCATCGCGGAACGATCACGGCGGAGAACCGCCTGCGCTCCGCAGGCGGCGTGGAGGGCGCCCGCTTCACGATCACGCTTCCGGCGTCCAGCTGATCGCCTGGATGAGCGAGACTGTGCATGCGACGGCGGTGCTCGCGGGCGCTCATGGCCTCCTGATCCGCGGCCCCTCGGGCGCCGGCAAATCCATGCTTGCTGCCCAGCTTATCAGGCGCGGGGCCTGGCTGGTCGCGGACGACCGCGTGCACCTGTCCGCCTGTCATGGCCGCCTCATTGCGAGCGCGCCGGCTCCGGCGGCCGGCAGGCTGGAGCTTCGCGGCCGCGGCATCCTACTTGTCCCGCATGAGCAAGGTGCGGTCATTCGCCTTGTGATCGATCTCGTCGAGGTCGCGGACCTGGAAAGGCTGCCTGACGATGCCCAGATGTGCGGCGAGATCCTCGGGATCACGCTGCCCCGCCAAGCGGTCCCGGCGGCTTCCGGCGCGGCTTTGGTCCTCGTCGAAGCGGCTATCCAGGCGTTGTCCGCAGCGCAATATGGTCTTGCGGTCAGCGCGGGTTTGGGGATGATGGCGGCCCTTCCGATGGACATGGCGACTTCATGATTGGTCTTGTGCTTGTCACACATGGGCAATTGGCGACGGAATTCCGCGCCGCCCTGGAGCATGTCGTCGGGCGCCAGGACGCCTGCGAGACCGTGTCGATCGGGCCGGAGGACGACATGGAGGAGCGGCGTCGCGACATCGTGGCGGCCGTCGACCGCGTCGATGACGGCTCCGGTGTGATCCTTTTGACCGACATGTTCGGCGGAACACCGTCCAATCTCGCGATTTCGGTCATGGAAGCCGGCCGGATCGAGGTGGTCGCCGGCGTGAACCTGCCGATGCTGATCAAGCTCGCCAGCGTGCGCGGCGATGCCGAGCTTCTGCCCGCCGCCTGCGCCGCCCAGGACGCCGGACGCAAATACATCAACGTCGCCAGCAAGATCCTCACCAGCGAATGAGTGGCCAGGAGCCGCGCCAGATCCGGATCGTCAACCGGCGCGGCCTGCACGCCCGCGCTTCCGCCCGCTTCGTCAAATGCGCCGAGTCCTTCAACGCTGAGGTCCGGGTGACGAAGGACGGGCAGACGGTCGGCGGCACTTCGATCATGGGCCTGATGACGCTGGCCGCCGCGCCGGGTTGCACCATCGAGCTGGAGGCGGAAGGTCCGGAGGCCGAGAAGGCGCT
>JACCSN010000941.1 GCA_013812985.1 Hyphomicrobiales bacterium
CTCACCAACGACCTGAAGCGCGTCGACGAGGTGCGGCGCGAGGTCGGCATGGTGTTCCAGCACTTCAACCTCTTCCCGCACCTCACCATTTTGCAGAACCTCACCTTGGCGCCGATCTGGGTGCGCAAGACGCCGAAGAAGCAGGCCGAGGAGGAAGCGATGCACTACCTCCGGCGCGTCAAGATTCCCGAGCAGGCGAACAAATATCCGGGCCAGCTCTCCGGCGGCCAGCAGCAGCGCGTCGCCATCGCCCGCGCGCTCTGCATGAACCCGCGCATCATGCTGTTCGACGAGCCGACCTCGGCGCTCGATCCGGAGATGATCAAGGAAGTGCTCGAAGTCATGGTCAACCTTGCCCAGGAGGGCATGACCATGCTCTGCGTCACCCATGAGATGGGTTTCGCCCGCCAGGTCGCGAACCGCGTCATCTTCATGGATTTCGGCCAGATCATCGAGCAGAACGAGCCGGAAGAATTCTTCAACCATCCCCGCCACGAGCGGACCAAGCTGTTCCTCAGCCAAATCCTGCATTGACGGCGCGGGCCACCGCCCGAGAAACAGGAGACAAAATATGTGTGTTCCAGGTTGTCATGAAGCCGTCGTAGCAAACCTATCGCGGCGTGGACTGTTCCGCGCGGCGGGCGGCGCGACCGCGGCGGTCGCGCTGTCCTCGGCGCTGCCGTCGGGCGCGCTCGGCCAGACCATGAGCTTTTCCAGGGTCATCGACCTGACCCACACGCTCGTGCCGGATTTCCCGACCTATTTCGGCCCGCCGCAGCTGGTGATCGAGACGGAAAAAACCTTCGAGAAGGACGGATTCCAGGTCTTCAAATGGACTCTGCTGGAGCATACCGGGACGCACATGGACGCGCCGTTCCACTTCGCTAAGGAAGGGCTGAGCGCCGACAAGCTCGACCCGTCGGTGCTCGTCGTCCCGCTCGTCGTGATCGACATCAAGGAGCGCGCGACCGCCGATCCCGACGCCCAGCTAATGGCGGCCGACATCGAAGCCTTCGAGCAGGCGAACGGGCCCCTGCCGGAAAATTGCTGCGTGGCCATGAACTCCGGATGGGCGCAGCACGTGGGGACCGAAAGGTTCCGCAACGCCGGCGCCGACGGGATGATGCATTTCCCCGGTTTCCATCCCGATGCGGCGAACATGCTGCTTCAACGCAACGTGGCGGGGATCGCCGTCGATACGCTGTCGCTTGACTTCGGCGCCTCGCAGGACTTCGCCGTGCATGCCACATGGCTGCCGGCTGGCCGCTGGGGCCTTGAGGCGATCGCCAACCTCGATGAGGCGCCTGCGACAGGCGCAACGCTCGTTGTCGGCTCGCCGAAGGTTATCAACGCGACCGGGGGCCCGAGCCGGCTGTTCGCCCTGCTGCCGTAAGCCCGGTGTAGCCGGTGTAGGGTGGGCAAAGCTTGCGTGCCCACCTTTCAGCCGCCGCGTGATCCCGCGTGGGCACGGCGCTCGCGCGCCTTTGCCCACCCTACGAGCTCTTCCGCCGCTTCGACGCCAGCAGCCCGATATAGTGCTGCGCGACCGTGGCGGCGGCTATAGCCGTGATATCGGCGTGGTCGTAGGGCGGCGAGACCTCGACCACGTCGCCGCCGACAAAATCCACATCGCCAAGTCCCGACAGGGCCATCAGCGCCTGCGCGGAAGAAAGTCCGCCTGAGACCGGCGTTCCCGTGCCAGGCGCGAAAGCCGGGTCGAGGCAATCGATGTCGAAGCTGAGATAGGCGGCCACATCGCCGACCCGCTCGCAAATGCGCTTCGCCACTCCGTCAGGCGTGAGCCGATGCACGTCATAGGCCGGCAGTAACTGGATGCCGCACTCCTCCGGCGCGTGCGTGCGGACGCCGATCTGGATGGAGCGGGCCGGATTGACAATCCCTTCGCGCACGGCGCAGCCGACGAAGGAGCCGTGATTGAGCTTCCCGCCGTCGTCGGCCCAGGTATCCTGGTGCGCATCGAACTGGATGAGGGCGAGAGGCCCGTATTTCGCCGCATGCGCCTTGAGGAGGGGCCAGGTGATGAAATGGTCGCCGCCGAGGGCGAAAAGATGCACGTCCGAATCGAGGATCGCCTTCGCCTCGGCTTCGATCGTCTCGGGGATGGTCAGCGGGCTGTGCAGATCGAGCGCGACATCGCCGTAATCCACCACCGCGAGCTCGTCGAAGATGTCGATCCCGAACGGATATTGCGGGTCGCCGTCGAAGATCGCCGAGGCGCGGCGGATCGCCTGCGGGCCGAAGCGCGCGCCAGGCCGGTTGGTCACCGTCACGTCAAGCGGGACGCCGAGCACGGCGAGGTCGACGCCGGTCAGATCCCGCGAATAACGACGGCGCATGAAGGAGAGCGCGCCGGCATAGGTCGGGTCGGCGGCGCCGCCCTTCAGCGTCTCCGACCGGAAGGCATGGTCAATCGGCGGCTTGCCGCCCGCGGTCGTCGCCACGCCTACTCCGCCGGCGGCCGGTTGCGGCGCGCTTCTTCCTCACGGTCCAGCCGATACGACCAGACCCGCATGATTCCATAGCCAATCATTGTTAGCACCAGAAAGAGAACAGGTGGCCACCAGGGGAGTTCATTCATGGCCTGTCACTCCGCGCGGATCAGGCGGATCAGCGCCTGTGCAAAAAGATGTAGTGCAACGCCGAGAGCGATCCAAACCCAATTCTGAGGCTCCGCAAGGACCAAGCTCGCGCTTGTGGCGACGATCGGCTGGAGCACGCCGGCGCCGAGCAAGATCAACGCCGCCGCGTTCACGCTGGTCACAAGCAGCTTCACGTGCTCGTTGAAGCGTTTTGCCTGCAGCTTGCGCCTGGTTTCTTCGTCCATTCTGATCAGCCCGACGCGACAGAGCATACTCCATCGCTTGGCTTCGACAGGTCAACACGAGCCGTTTGGTTGACAAAAGAACGGGCGGGTTCGCGACCCGCCCCTGAAACCAGCGTGTGTGCGCCCGTCAGGGCTGCAGGATGTAGACGACCTGCATCGTCGCCGGGTCGAACAGCACGCGCTCGCCATTGACGATGCCATAGCGCAGCTGGATCACCCGATGCGGCGTTGCGCCGACCACCGCGTAAGGAACGGCCTGCGGCAGCGGATGCGGAAAGGCCGGCGGGGTGGTGAGTTCGTGCGCGGTTGCAGCGCTCGCCGCTGAGAGCAGGCCGGCAGCCAAGCCGAGAATCGAATTTCGCATGGAAACATCCCGTCCGTTGAACACGCCTTGCCGCTCAATGCGAGGCAAGGAAGACCGTTGCCCGAGAAGCAGGGACGGTCCGCGTTTATGGTTAACAGGAGGTTTCCACGAACAGGAGTGTTGACCGCAGACCGAAGTAAAAAGGGCCGCCGAACGGGCGACCCCTGACACCCACCGTGCGCCCAGCTCTAGCGCTTGGAGAACTGGAAGCTCCGGCGGGCCTTGGCGCGGCCGTATTTCTTGCGTTCCACGGTGCGTGAATCCCGCGTCAGGAAGCCGTTCTGCTTCAGGACTGGCCGCAGGCCCGGCTCGTAATAGGTGAGCGCCTTGGAGATGCCGTGCCGAAGCGCGCCGGCCTGACCGGACAGCCCGCCGCCGGACACCGTCGCCATGATGTCGAATTGCCCGCCGCGTTCCGTCAGCATGATGGGTTGCTGGATGATCATCCGCAGCACCGGGCGGCCGAAGTACTCGGTGTAGTCCTTGTCGTTCACGGTGACTCGCCCGGAGCCGGGCTTGATCCAGACGCGGGCGACGGCGTCCTTGCGCTTGCCGGTGGCGTAGGCGCGGCCATAAGCGTCGAGCTTCTGGACATGCACCGGCGCGTCCGGCGGGGCGACCGGCTGCTCGCCACGCAGCGCGCCGAGATCTTCGAAAGACTGGGACATATCAGGAAATCCGTACGTTCTTTTGCGAAAGGGCGGCGACGTCCAAAGCGACGGGCTGCTGGGCTTGGTGTGGATGCTCGGAGCCGCCATAGACCTTCAGGTTGCGAAGCTGCTGCCGGCCGAGCGGCCCGCGCGGCAGCATCCGCTCCACGGCCTTCTCGAGCACGCGCTCGGGGAAGCGCCCCTCGATCACCTTTCGCGCCGTGCGCTCCTTGATCCCGCCCGGATAGCCGGTGTGCCGGTAGTATTTCTTCTGGTCGAGCTTGCGGCCGGTGAAGGCGACTTTCTCGGCATTGATGACGATGACGTTGTCGCCCATGTCGACATGCGGCGTGAAGGTCGCCTTGTGCTTGCCGCGGAGCCGCATGGCGACGAGCACGGCGAGCCGGCCGACCACCAGGTTCGCGGCGTCGATCAGAACCCACTTCTTCTCGACTTCCGCCGGTTTTGCGGAGAAGGTTTTCATCTCAGTCCTCTTGGATCACGCCGCGCGGGAGGCAAGGCGCGCTCGGAAGCACCCAGGCCTTCGGCCGCTGCGCCAGTGCGTGCGAGATAGCCATGCGGGGCAGGGCTGTCAAGCAAATCTTCTCGCGCACAGGATCAAAAACGTAGCAGATTCACCAGCTTACAAATAAGGTATCAGGCTACCGGGGCAGGGGGTATTGCGTACGTAGCCGTCGCATGGGCGACCAGATCGCCGCCGACAGCCGGCCTGATGCCCACCTCCACGACCGCCAGCCGCCGGCCGAGCTTCTGGATGCGGCAATGGCCGAGCAGCGGCGCGAGCGGCGGGCGGCGCATGAAGTTGATGTGGAGGTTGGTGGTGACGATCAGCGGCTCCGGGCCGATATGCGCCAGCAGCGCGGCATAGGCGGCGACATCGGCGAGCGTGAAGAGCGCCGGCCCCGAGACCGTCCCGCCCGGCCTGAGGTGCCGCTCGTCCGGATCGAGCCGCAGCACCGCCTCGCCGGGGCCTATCGAGACGATGGTGTAATCGCGGCCGGACTGGAGCTGCGGGAAGTGCTGGTCCCAGAGGGCGGAGACCTCGGCGGCGGACATGATGGGCTGCAACATGATCGGCTGGCCTAAGACGGTTGGAGCTTATAGAGTGCCCCCCAACGGCACGAACGTGTCCCGCGAGCGCCGACGCTGAGGTGGAATGAATCACAACAGCTACCCCGATTCCTACCTCCGCGCGATCCTTCACGAGGTGAAGTCGGTGGCGATCGTGGGCGCCAGCGACAAGGAGGTGCGCCCGAGCTATTTCGTCGCCGGCTATCTCCTCGACAAAGGCTACCGAGTCTTCCCGATCAACCCCGGCCTGGCCGGCACGTTTATCTTGGGGCAGATCGTTTATGCACGCCTACACGATGTGCCCGAGCCGGTCGACATGGTGGACATCTTCCGCAGTTCTGAAGCCGCTTCCGAAATCGTCGCGGAAGCGCTGGCGCTGCGGCCCAGGCCCAAGGTGATCTGGATGCAGATCTCCGTCCGCAGCGACGAGGCGGCCGGCGCGGCGGAGCAAGCGGGCATGAAGGTCGTCATGGACCGCTGCCCCAAGATCGAATACGGCCGGCTCTCCGGGGAGATCGGATGGATGGGCGTCAACTCCCGTACGCTCTCCTCGCGCAAGCCGGTTCTGCGCGCCGGCTTCCAGCATCGGGGCCTCGCCCGAGAGGACTAGGTGAAGTCTGCGATGGACAGCCCGCATGAGCTCCAAGGTGGCCAGCGCCGCGGGTCACCTTGCTTTGCGCCCGTGCGCCGGATGCGCTAAGCCGTTCATGATTTCGTCGATTGGGGAAGAACATGCCCGACCAGCCCGGCTTTTCGACGCTCGCCATCCATGCCGGCGCCCAGCCCGATCCGGCGACCGGCGCGCGCGTCACGCCCATCTATCAGACGACCTCCTTCGTGTTCGACGATCCCGAGCAGGCCGCTAACCTTTTCGCGCTGAAGCAGTTCGGCAACATCTACACCCGCATCATGAACCCGACGACGGCGGTGCTTGAGGAGCGTGTCGCTGCGCTGGAGGGGGGCACGGCGGCGCTCGCGGTCGCCTCCGGCCACTCCGCGCAGCTGATCGCCTTCCACACGCTCTGCCAGCCCGGCGACGAGATCGTCGCGGCGAAGAAGCTCTACGGCGGCTCCATCAACCAGCTCGGCCACTCTTTCAAGGCGTTCGGCTGGAAGGTGGCCTGGGCCGATACCGACGACCTCGCCAGCTTCGAAGCCGCGATCTCGCCGCGCACCAAGGCGATCTTCATCGAATCCATCGCCAATCCGGGCGGCATCGTCACCGACATCGAAGCGATCGCCAAGCTTGCCCACCGCGCCGGCGTGCCGCTCATCGTCGACAATACGCTGGCGACGCCGTACCTTTGCCGGCCCTTCGAATTCGGCGCCGACATCGTCCTGCATTCGCTGACGAAGTTCATGGGCGGCCACGGCAATTCCATCGGCGGCGTGATCGTCGACGGGGGCACGTTCAACTGGTCGCGGGAGGGGCGCTACCCGATCCTTTCGGAGCCGCGCCCGGAATATCACGGCCTGAAGCTGCACGAGACATTCGGCAATTTCGCTTTCGCCATCGCCTGCCGGGTCCTTGGCCTGCGGGACCTCGGGCCGGCGATCTCGCCCTTCAACTCTTTCCTGATCCT
>JACCSN010000043.1 GCA_013812985.1 Hyphomicrobiales bacterium
AATCTTGGCCGTGTGGAAGCGCCGTATTGAGGCCCTCCCTCTCCCGTGAGGAGAGGTTCCCCGCGGAGCATTGCGCTTTTGCCCGGGCTCGCCTACCGGACTAGGCAGCGCCTCTTTTTCGCAGCCCTCAAAGCCGATGGACCTTCAAATTGCCCAGGCGCCCGAACAGTTGACCGCCTTCGCCGCGATGGCGTGGGCGTGGGCGCTCACGTTCGTGCCGAGGTTCGGCGCCGCGGCGTTGATCCTGGTGGCCGGCCTGTTTCTCGCCGGCTGGGCGTCGAGCCTGGTCAGGCGGATCGCCGGCCGCACCTCGCAGATCGACGCGACGATCCAGCCCATTCTCGGCGCGGTCGTGCGCTACGCGGTGCTGATCCTGTTCCTCATCGCCGCCCTCGGGCAGCTCGGCGTGCAGACCGCTTCGCTGCTCGCCGTGCTGGGCGCCGCGGGACTGGCCATCGGCCTCGCCTTGCAGGGCACGCTCCAGAATATCGCGGCGGGGATCATGCTGATCTATCTCCGGCCGTTCCGGGTCGGCGACTACATCGAGACAGCCGCCGTCGCCGGGACGGTGGGGGAGATCGGCCTCTTCGTCACGCATCTGGAGACCGCGGAGGGCCTGTTCTACTTCGTCCCTAATTCCTCGCTCTGGAATACGCCGTTGAAGAATTACAGCCGCAATCCGCGCCGGCTGATGACGATCCTCATCGGCATCGGCTATGGGGCCGACCCGGCGGAGGCGCGGCGCGTGCTGCTGCTCATGGCCAAGGACGAGGCGCGCATCCTGCCGGAGCCGCCGCCGCAGGTCTCGGTGGAGAAATACGCCGACAACGCGATCACCATCGCGTTCCGGGCCTGGGCGCCGAACTCGGTGTTTCTCGACGTGCAGCGCGAGATGACGGAGGAAGCGAAGCGCCGCCTCGAAGCGGCGGGCGTCGAGATCCCCTTTCCGCAGCGTATCCTGCATGTCGTTTCCGAGCCGGATGAGCGGGGGCGGAACCGCCCGGCCACAGGCCCCGCCGGCGGGCCGCCGCTTCCCGGAACCGGGTGATCGGCGACCACCGGCATGCCGAGGGAGAGACCTCCAGAGCTATTCCGCCTCTCCAGCCGCACGGCACTGATCGGCCAGCTCGTAATAGCGCGTGATCTGATCACCGGTCAGGGTATTTCCGACCAGCCCACTCCAAAGGTCCTCGCTCTTGGTTTGCTCGACCAGGCAACCGCAGGTGCGGCGGCACAGGTCCGCATCGAGTTCCGACCCGACGCAGGAAGCGGTGCAGCTCTCGATATACGACGCCTCGAACCCGACGAGGCTTGGGGGAACAATCTGGGCGGCCAGGTAGACCAGCCCGAACAAGACCGGCTGATGCAAGAGATACAGAGGCAAGCTGTGCCGTCCCGCCCAGGCAAGCGGGGCGAGCATCCGCGCCTTCACCATGCCTGGCCTGCCGAGCTGGCCTGAGAATAGACGCGGGAAAGTTCTCGCCGCTGCGATCCCGGCGAGCACCACGCCGAACCAGGGAAAGATCGGCACGTAATCGACCGACCGCGGCGCTTCCGTGTAGAGGCCCAGCCACCACAAGCCCGGCGCGTCGAAGACAGGCGCCGAGAAGAACCAGGGCGCCAGGAAGCAGAGAGCGGCGGCCACGATCACCAGCGGGATCGGGGCGCGCACGAAAGCCAGGCCGAGCACGCTCGATACGGCGATCGCATGAAGAATCCCGAAGAAGATGAACATGTCCGGAAAGACGAACCACGTCACCCCCGTGATGGCGGCGGCGGCCGCCGCCAGGATCCCCAGGCGACGCAGGAACCGCCCCCGGCGGAAGCCGTTCCGGCTCGCAAGCACCAGGCTGACCCCGACCAGCGCAAGGAACGTGCCGGCGATCGAGCGCGCGAAGATCCGCCATCCGAGGTCCACCGTCACATCCGTGGCGAAATAGCCGAAGTAACCGAGGTCCCAGGCGAAATGGTAGATCGCCATCGCCAGGAATGCGACGCCGCGAACGGCGTCGATCAGCGGCAGGCGCGCACGCCCCTCCGCGCTCGGGGCGTCGATCCGCGTGCCGGGCGCGGCGGAAAGATCCATGGTGTCAGCCCGCCCGCAGCGCCTCCGGGGCCGATTTGCTCCGCCGCGTCAGGAGCTTGTTCAATGCCGAGACATAGGCCTTGGCGGAGGCGACCATCGTGTCGGTGTCGGCGCCGCGGCCGGTCACCGTGCGGCCACCCTCCTCCAGCCGCACGGATACCTCCGCCTGGGCGTCGGTGCCTTCGGTGACGGCGTGGACCTGGTAGAGCTCCAGCTTGGCCTCGTGCGGCTCGACCTGCTTGATGCAGTTGAAGATCGCGTCGACCGGGCCGTTGCCGGTGGCCTGCACGGTCCGGTGCTCGCCGCCGACATCAAGCGTGATCGTCGCCGATTGCGGGCCCATCGTGCCGGCGATCACGGTGAGCGAGAGCACGCGGATGCGGTCGTTGGCCGAGGCGATCTCCTGATCTACCAGCGCCTCGATATCCTCGTCGTAAACGTGCTTCTTGCGGTCGGCGAGCGCCTTGAAGCGGTTGAAGGCGTCCTCGAAGGCGTTCTCGCCGAGCCCGTAGCCGAGATCCTTCAGCTTGGTGCGGAAGGCGTTGCGGCCGGAATGCTTGCCCATGACCAGCGAGGTCTTCGAAACGCCGACCGATTCCGGAGTCATGATCTCGTAGGTCTCGGCGTTCTTCAGCATGCCGTCCTGATGGATGCCGCTCTCATGGGCGAAGGCGTTGCGGCCGACGATCGCCTTGTTGTACTGCACCGGGAAGTTGGTGACCGCCGAGACGAGCTTGGAGGCCCGCGTCAGCATGGTCGCATCGATGGCGGTGGCGTAGGGCAACGCGTCGCCGCGCGTCTTGATCGCCATCACCACTTCCTCCAGCGCGGCGTTGCCGGCGCGCTCGCCCAGGCCGTTGATCGTGCATTCGATCTGTCGCGCCCCGCCCTTCAGGCCGGCCAGCGAATTGGCGACGGCAAGGCCGAGATCGTCGTGGCAATGGACGGAGAACACGACCTTGTCGGCGTTCGGGACCCGCTCGCGCACCGCCCTGAACATCGCCTCGTATTCTTCCGGCGTCGCATAGCCCACAGTGTCGGGAAGGTTGATCGTCGTCGCCCCGGCCTTGATCGCCTGCTCCACGCAGCGGCAGAGATAATCGATCGGCGTGCGCGTGGCGTCCATGGCCGACCACTCGACATCCTCGACCAGGTTGCGCGCCTGGGCGACTGTCGCCTGGATGATGGCGACCACCTCGTCCTCGCTCTTGCGCATCTGGTGCGCCAGGTGGATGGGCGAGGTGGAGACGAAGGTGTGGATGCGCGGTAGGCGCGCATGGCGGACCGCCTCGCCGGCCCGGGCGATATCGCCGGGAATCGCCCGCGCGAGGCCGGCGACCACCGAATTTCCGATGCGCCGGGCGATCTCGCTGACGGCCTCGAAATCGCCGATCGAGGCGATCGGGAATCCCGCCTCGATGATGTCGACGCCCATCGCGTCCAGGAGCTCGGCCACTTCGAGCTTTTCCTCGAAGGTCATGCTGGCGCCGGGGCATTGCTCGCCGTCGCGCAACGTGGTGTCGAAAATGACGACGCGATCCTTCTCGGATCTCGCGGCTGCGGTTTCGCTCATCGCATTGTCCTTTCAAGTCCCGGCGGCTCATCGGCCGCGCTAGCGCCTCCTCCTGGTGATCGTCTCCCCTGAGGACCCGCCCTGCTCGGCTCGGCTCGCGAGCCCGGGCTGCCGGCGCTCAGGGGCGCCTAAGAAGGAGAGCGAGGCCGAGCGGGAGCGCGTGCGCTTCGTGCGCACCGGGACGCGACAGCGGCGGCTCGATCGACCGCATGGTCAGCCTTCGGAAGCTCATCTGCGCTTTTACCGGCTTCCGCGCTCCCCCGCAACGGCATCGACGCCGTTCCGTTCGCACTCAGGGCGCGGTCGTCCGAACGCTTGGCGGTGACAACCTGATCGCGCGACAGGGCGCGGTCAGACCGTCAGCACGCCCTCGGCGATGCGCACAGCGCGCCCGCCGATTCTGACAAGCGAAAGCTCGCCGCCGCTCACCGTCATCTCCAGATGGATGAGCGACGGCCGCCCCATTTCGTAGCCCTGTTCGATAACCAGGCTGTGCATGCCGTCCGGCAGCGCATCGAAGTCATGCACCGCGCCGGCGAAGGCGGCCGCCGCCGAGCCGGTCGCGGGATCCTCCTCGATGCTTATTGCCGGCGCGAACATCCGCGCCCGGAAGGCATGGGCGAAGCCCTCGGTCTCGCGCGTATAGACGAATGCTGCGCCCTCTCCGAATCCGTGCGCCCAGGCGCTACGATCAGGCACGGCTTGGCCCAGCACGGCCCTGTCCCTGACCGGCACGAAATGGAAAGGATTGCCGGCCGACCAGACGCTCGGGACGTGGTTCTCGAACCCGATCTCCGCCGGCGCGAGGCCAAGAGCGACGGCGACGAAGTCCTTCGATTCCGCCTGCCCTGCCCGCTCCGGCAGTTTTGGGCAGTCGAACTCGGCGAAGCCGGCGCCGTCGAGCAGCTTGACCCCGCAGCGGACCGGGCCGATGCCTTCCTCAAGGACGATCACGGCGTCCTGCTCGCTCGCCGCGCCGAAGCGCTCCGTCGCGAGGCATAT
>JACCSN010000051.1 GCA_013812985.1 Hyphomicrobiales bacterium
TCAGAGTCTGACTCGGAATGATTAGGTTTCTTTTCAAAGCCTTGCGAGTCGACGTGTGAGGCGGCGGACGTGCGCGATGAGGATCCAGGCGACAGCGCTTTCGATGCTGGCTTCGAAGTCCTTGGCAAGGCGGCGGCAGCGACCGAGCCAGGCGAAGGTGCGCTCGACCACCCAGCGGCGGGCGATGACGACGAAGCCCTTGACGGCGTCGGATCGCCTGACGATCTCGATCGTCCAGTCGCCCTTGCCGAGAAGCGCGTGCTTCAGCTTGTCGCCGGCATAGCCGCCATCGGCGAAGACATGGCGGAGCCACGGATACAGCGAGCGGATGGAGGCGAGCACGTGGGGCGCGCCGTCGCGATCCTGAATGTCGGCCGGATGCACCACGACGCCGACGAGATTGCCGTCGGTGTCGACGAGGATATGACGCTTGCGGCCCTTGATCTGTGGAGTCGAGGAGAGGCGCGGTTCTCGAGCTGGTGGCGCGAGCCCGTTTCCCCTCCCCGCTCATCAAACCGGACGTGCGGATTTCCCGCATCCGGCTTTTCCGACTGGCTTCATCGTAAGGCCCACGGCGGCGACCGTCCGCGCTCGCGCCGAAGACATCGCACGGCCAGTTCCCCGTAAACATATTCACGGGAGAACTGCTTCGTGCCACGCCCTTGCACTTTGTGCCGTTTGCGGAGGAAGTTCCTCGTGCGGTCGTAGACATGGCGATCGACGGCTTCATAGGCCGAGGCAAGGCCGCCATAACAGAAGTACGCGGACCAGCCGACCAGAAGGCGGTTCAGTCGCGTTCGCACTTCAGGCCAAGCGCCCTTGTTACCCGGCGCCAGCAGCGCGCCGACTTTCGTCTTGACCCGCAAGACGCTCTTCTTGGATGGGCTTGCGCCCATATACCAGCGGCCACCGTTAGGAAGGTAGCGTGGTCCCAGCGTATAGCCAAGGAAGTCGAAGCCCTCGCGCCGGGCGTCCTTCACCGAGGTTTTCGCCTCGTTGAGCGTCAGCCCGAGTTTCGTCATCACAGCCTTCGTCCAAGTCAGCGCCTCATCCGCGTGACCGCGGCTGAGGATGACGAAGTCGTCGGCATAAGAGACAACGTGCGCGTGGAACGCCTCTCCGCGTCCCATCAGACGCCAGTGCTTCAGGAAACGGTTCATGTAGATGACGGAGAGCAGCGGACTGGCGACGCCGCCTTGAGGCGTGCCGCGCTTGTTGCTCTTGCCGCCGCTCATGCGCCGCGTCCCGTCGCTATCCCGTTCCTCGACCGGCGCTCGAAGCCATAGCTTGATCAGCCACAGCACGTGCCGGTCGACGATGCGGCGGGCCACCGATCTGAGAAGGTCCGCGTGCGGGATCGTGTCGAAGTATTGCGACAGATCGGCGTCGACGACATCAGTATAGCCCCGGCAGATTAACCGGTGCGTTTCCTTGACGGCATCGATCGCGCTGCGGCGCGGCCGATACCCATAGGCGCTGTCCTCGAAGTCCGCCTCGAAGATCGGCTCTAGCACGATCTTGGCGGCGGTTTGAACCACCCGATCCCGGATCGTCGGGATGCCGAGCGGACGTTCGCCGCCGCCCGGCTTCGGGATCGTCACCCGCCGCACCGGATCGGGCCGGTACGTCTTCGAGACGATGTCCTCGCGCAAGCCCGCCAACCACGCTTCCCGACCCGCCGCCTCGATCTGCGTGAAGGTCACACCGTCCACGCCCGGTGCACCCGCATTGGCGCGGGCCAGCGCATAGGCATGGCGAAGAATGTCCTCGCGGCAGATCTTGTCGTAGAGCACGTAGAAGCGGAAAGCGGGCTCCGCCTTCGCCTTACAATAAAGCTTTCTCTGAAGGGTCCTGATCTTTTCGGATGTTTCAAGGCTCATCGCCAATCACCCTCACCTCACCATCGTCGAAAGCACACCAGAAGTCAGGGTCCTTTCCTCCGCCGGCATTACCCGGCCTCAACGGTCGTACGACCCTGTCCGACACCCGCCCGATCCACCGCCAGGAGCGATGTTGAAGCCGCGACCTCCGATCGGAACGGGTCTCCCTCGATTACCCGCATCACCATTCCAACGTGCTGTGTCCAATACCCCGGCGGACCGAACAGGTGCGTGTGTCGATTGCTTCCCTGCTCGTGCGGCCTTCCCCGGGTAAGAGACGGGTCGGCGTCCGCATCGACTCTTTCGAGGCCTGCTCGAACTTCACTCGCGTTACAGCCCGCTGGATCGCTCAACCGCCCAAGGCGGCCTTTGTCACGAGGCTTCGGCCCGGCCAGTTACCCGGCCACACCGCTCGTCAGCTTCCAGATCAATCGACAACTGTCTGGATGGAACCTTCCTCCATAGGTGACGCGCGCCGTCGAGGCGCA
>JACCSN010000068.1 GCA_013812985.1 Hyphomicrobiales bacterium
TTCGAGATCGCCCTCGAGCCCCGCGGCTGTCGCCAGCGTACGCCAAGCTGTGCTAAAATGCGGACGAAGCTGGACCGCTCGGCGGCCAAATGCTGCCGATTCAGCAAACCGGCGTGCTACCAGATGACAAAGGCCGGTGGAGGACAGGTGAACGGCCTGTTGGATATCCCGTGGGCTGAGACGCGCAGCAAGGGCCATGTGGCGGAGCCCCTCTTCCGGCATTCCGCCGTATCCATACTCGCAGCCCAGCAGGGCATGAGCGAAAGCAAAACTGGGATTGCGCTCTATCGCTTCTCTAAACTCCTCAACGGCGGGGTTGAATCGCCGCGACACCATATAGACGTAACCGACAGCGACGTGTGCCCAGGGGTCCTCCCAGTCTTGCTCCACCGCTTTACGAGCAATGCCGAGCGCCGTGTCGACCTCGCCCGTGGGGTCGCCGGTACCCATGTGGGCCCGAGCAGCATAGGCCCATGCTAGCATGCTACTTGCCCGCGCGTAGCCGGGATCCAACGACATAGCCCGCTCAAGGAACATCACTGCTTTCTCGTTGTCGGTTGGGCTCCATGTAAACAAGTGCGGAATCGCCCGCATCAAATAGCCCCATGCGTCGAGGCTGTCGGGCGCCTTGCTCTCAAACCGGAGATTCTCGGCCGCGTAGAGCTGCGGCTCGATCGATGCCACTACGTTCTCGGAAATCTCGTCCTGGACCGCAAAGATGTCGGCAACTGCGCGATCGTAGCGCTCGGCCCATATGTGAGTTCCGGTCGTGGCATCAATCAGCTGGGCAGTGACGCGCAGGCGATCGCCGGCCTTGCGTACGCTTCCTTCAAGGACATAGCGGACACCGAGGTCGCGTGCGACCTGACGCACATCTGGCGCCTTACCCTTGTAGGCAAACGTCGAATTTCGCGAGATGACAAAGAACCAGCGCAGCTTCGAGAGCGCTGTGATGATGTCTTCCGTTATGCCATCGCTGAAATAGTCCTGGTCCTGGTCACCGCTCATATTCAGAAAGGGCAAAACGGCGATTGACGGTTTGTCGGGCAGGCTGAGCGACGGGCGCATTGAGGTGACCAAGGCGTCGGGTCGCAGTCGGTAAGCGCGAATAGGCCGCGCGATATTTTTCAGATTCTGTTCGCCAATGTCTTCAAAGGCGAAATCTATCTTCCCGAACGTGTCCTCCTTCACCCGTTGGGAAACACAGATGCCGCCAGGGTCCGAGATTCCCTCCAAACGAGCGGCGATGTTGACCCCGTCGCCAAATATGTCGCCGGCCTGCTCGACAATGTCCCCGACATTGACTCCGATCCTGAAGTCGAGCCGCTTGTCAGCTGCTACCCCGCTGTTTCGTCGGTCCATACCAGATTGAATTTCGACGGCGCATCGGACCGCATCAACGACGCTGGCAAATTGCGCCAGGAGACCGTCACCCGTCGTTTTAACGATTCTTCCGCGATGCTGGGCAATGCAGGGATCGACGAGCTCGCGGCGATGGCGGTTGAGGTCACCAAGGGTGCCTTCATCGTCGGCACCCATCAAACGGCTATACCCGACGACATCAGCGGCGAGTATTGCCGCAAGCTTCCGCTCGACGCGGTCGTTCTCCATCCATCCCTCCAGACCATAAGGAGAGACTATACCGCTTGGCGAGGCGAATTGTAGGAGTGCGGACCCTAGCGCGCCGCTCGACCGGGCACTAGCGATCGATCCGGACTATCCGCTGGCACTCTCGCTCGCCGGGTGGTGCCACGCGCAGCGCTCGACCCGCACTCCGCCTGGGCCTGGAGCCGGCTCGCCTGGAACGACAACTATTCCGACCGCCCCGAAGCGGCGCACGAACGTCGCCCGGCTGCGCGATCGAGCGAGCCGCACGTAGTCCTTTACCACCGTATAGCCGCCCGCGAACCCGTGCTCGTCTCGCAGCCGCTCGAATAGCCGCTTCGCAGTATGTCGCTGCTTCAGCGGAGCAAGCCGGTCAGCCTCCAGGATCAAATCGATCACCGGCAAAAGCGGCCCCAGCTTCGGCTTCTCAACCGGCTTCGTCCTGACATAGCCAGGCGGCAGGGAAAACCGGCACATCTTCGCAACCGTCTCGCGGCTCAGCCCGAAAACCCGCGCCGCCTCTCGCCGGCTGTTGCCCTCGATGAACACGAAATGACGAACGGCGGCGTAGACTTCCACGACGAACATCCCAGCCACCCCCCAAAGGGGAAAGCCTAGCCAGTGGCCGGATTTTACTCCGCCCGCATCAGCATCGCGCCGACGCTCCAGTGGCCTGTTTTGTCACCGCCGTGCACA
>JACCSN010000069.1 GCA_013812985.1 Hyphomicrobiales bacterium
GAGCACCTTGGCCCGCTGACGCGGGTCTTCCAGATCGTCAAAATGCTCCAGGAAATCAACAACCTGATCGAACGCCTCGTCCGCCGTCACCAGCCGCCGCGCCATCGCCCGCAATCCTCATCGCGAAGCAAAAAGGATCACGACCGATTCAGCATTCTCCCGCCCTGTCACCAGCAAACTCACCCGATCGCCCTGCTGCCGAGGAGTGTCGAGCTTGACTCAGGCGCGGCTTTGCGGATTATGCTCGAGAGCAAGCGCGGACCTCCCGGTTCGCGCTTTCATCATTTGTCGAGCGTCCCCATATCGGGATAAACGCCGGTCAGACTGAAAGAAGCCCGTCGGCTTCGTGCGCGCACGAAGGCCAGGCAGGGCTTCGAACGCGAGGACAGATGTTCGCAGTCATCAGAACCGGCGGTAAGCAATACCGCGTTGCCGCCGATGAAATTTTGCAGATCGAGAAGCTGCCGGGCGAAGCCGGCGAGACTGTCACCTTCTCCGACGTGCTGATGCTGGGCGGCGATGAGCCGCAGGTCGGCTTGCCGCTGGTATCGGGCGCTTCGGTGCTCGCCGAAATCGTCGAGCAGAAGCGCGGCCGCAAGATCATCATCTTCAAGAAGCGCCGACGGCAGAATTCGCGGCGCAGGAACGGCCACCGCCAGGAATTCACCTTGGTCAGGATCACCGACATTCTGGCCGATGCGTCGCAGCCGCGAACCTTGGAACGCGGTGCGCCGGCGACCGCAGGCGGCATTCTCGCCGCCGAAGCGTCTGTTCCCTTGCAGCCTCGGGCCGGAGCCGATGCAGCTTTGGCTGGCGCCGACGCGCCCTTGGCGCCCGAGGACGGCGGTGAGGAGCTGTCCGCCGAAACCCTGACGTCTCGAGTAACCGAGGATACCACGGCAACCGAGCCCGGCGACTCGCCCGATCAACCGGCCGCCTAAGCGCGCAAAGACACCAGGAGTACCGATCCATGGCTCACAAGAAAGCGGGCGGCTCGTCGCGAAACGGCCGCGATTCCGCCGGCAAGCGCCTCGGCGTTAAGAAATTCGGCGGCGAGTTCGTCATTCCCGGCAACATCATCGTGCGTCAGCGCGGCACCAAGTGGCGCGTCGGCACGAATGTCGGGCTTGGCCGCGACCATACGATCTTCGCGCTCGTGCCCGGGCGCGTGGCGTTCAAGTCCAAGGACGGCGACCGCACCTATGTGTCGGTTGATCCGCTGGCCGAACCCGCCGAATAGCCGGCGATACTGCGCTCCGGCAGCCCGGTTCTTGAAGGGGAAGCGCGAAGCCGCTCCCCCTTCTCGTGACAGGATGCCGAAGTGAAGTTTCTCGATCAGGCGAAGGTGTATATCCGCTCCGGCGACGGCGGCGCCGGGGCGGTGTCGTTCCGCCGTGAGAAATTCATCGAGTTCGGCGGCCCGGATGGCGGTGACGGCGGGCGCGGCGGCGATGTCTGGGTGGAAGCTGTAGGCGGCCTGAACACGCTGATCGATTACCGCTACCAGCAGCATTTCAAGGCGAAGACCGGCGGCCATGGCATGGGCCGCAACATGGCCGGCGCCAATTCCGGCGACGTGGTGCTCAAGGTTCCCGTTGGAACCGAGATCCTGGCGGAAGACAACGAAACAGTGATCGCCGATCTCGCCGCGGCGGGAGAGCGGGTCCGGCTGGCGCAGGGCGGCAATGGCGGCTTCGGCAACACGCATTTCAAATCGTCCACCAACCAGGCGCCACGGCATGCCAATCCTGGCCTGGACGGGCAGGAGAGGTGGATATGGCTCCGCCTGAAGCTCATCGCCGATATCGGCATCGTCGGGCTGCCCAATGCGGGTAAATCGAGCCTCTTGGCTCGAGTGACCGCCGCCAAGCCGAAGATCGCCGACTATCCCTTCACGACGCTCCACCCCAATCTCGGCGTCGTCCGCCATAAAGGCCGCGAGTTCGTGCTGGCCGATATTCCCGGGCTGATCGAAGGCGCGCATGAAGGAGCAGGCATTGGCGACCGGTTCCTCGGCCATGTGGAGCGCTGCAACGCGCTTCTGCATCTGGTCGACGCGACTGGCGAGGACGCGGCGGCGGCTTACGACACCGTCCGCGCGGAGCTCTCCGCCTATGGACACGGCCTGGAGGAGAAGCCCGAGATCGTCTGCCTTTCAAAGGTCGATATCGCGGAGAAGGAAGCGGTTGAGAGCGCCGCCGGCGAGCTGACGGAGGCAGCGGGGCAAACAGCTCTGCTCTTGTCCGCCGCCACCGGACGGGGGCTTGAAGCCGTGCTCGATTCCTGCCTGTCGCTCATCGGCCGGGACAGCGAAGAGGCGGCCGCGCCCGACCCGCGCTGGAGCCGAACGTGAAGGGTCGAAGCCTCGCCAAGCACCGCCGGATCGTCGTCAAGGTCGGCTCGACGCTTCTGGTGGACGGCGCCACCGGCCTCCTTGACCGCGACTGGCTGTCGGCCCTGACGGAAGACATCGCCAAGCTCGTCGAGCAAGGCAGAAGGCTCCTTGTCGTCTCGTCCGGCGCGATCGCGCTCGGGCGCGGCGCGCTCGGCCTGCCGCCCCGGCCGCTGAAGCTCGATGAAGCGCAGGCCGCCGCCGCCGTCGGTCAGGTGGAGCTGGCGAGCGCCTGGGCGGAATGCCTCGGCCGGCAGGGGCTTACGGCGGCGCAGATCCTGCTCACCTGGGGCGACACGGAGGAGCGGCGACGCTACCTGAATGCGCGCGCAACGCTCTCGATGCTTCTGAAGCTGCGGGCTGTGCCGGTCATCAACGAGAACGACACGGTGGCCACCGCCGAAATCCGCTACGGCGACAACGACCGGCTCGCCGCTCGCGTGGCCGCCATGGTCGGCGCTGATTGCCTCGTGCTCCTCTCCGACGTTGACGGCCTCTACACCGCGCCGCCGGCGTTCGACTCGGGCGCCAATCTCATCGGCTTCGTGCCGGCTATCACGCCGGCGATCGAAGCCATGGCCGGCGCCTCCGGCTCGGCGCTGTCGCGCGGCGGCATGAAGACGAAGATCGAGGCGGGCAAGATCGCGACCGCCGCCGGGGCTGCGATGGTGATCGCCAACGGCAGGCGGCGGAACCCGCTGGCCGGGATCGAAGCCGGAGGCCCGTGCACGTGGTTCGCCGCGCAGGCGACCCCCGCCACGGCCCGCAAGGCGTGGATCGCCGGGCATATCGAGACGCGCGGCGCCATAACCGTCGATCCCGGCGCGGTCGCGGCGCTGCGCGGCGGCAAGAGCCTGCTGCCGGCGGGAGTCACGGCTGTTTCGGGCGGCTTCTCGCGTGGCGACACGGTGACCATCCTGGCGACGGACGGCACCGAGGTCGGCCGCGGCCTCGTCGCTTTTGACCTCGATGAGGCCAGGAAGATCGCCGGCAAGCGCTCGACGGAGATCAAGGCGCTGCTCGGCTATCGCGGCCGCCCGGCCATGATCCACCGCGACGACATGGTGCTGCGGGACGCATGATTGATTCGGCGTCCGGTCCGGCGGCTGAGTGTTCCCTCCGTGCCAGCCGGGTGTTAACTGCGGAGGAATGAGGGTCGGATGAACGCCAAACGCGTCGATCTTTCCGCCGGGGAGGCCTTTGCGGCTGCGGGCGGCATCGACGCGCTCATGCGCGGCATTGGGGAGCGGGCGCGTGCCGCGGCGGCCCGGCTGGCGAATGCTTCGACTAACGTCAAGAACGCCGCGCTGCTGGAAGCCGCCAGCGAGCTTCGCCGTGGCGAAGCTGTCATTCTTGCCGCCAACGCCGAGGATTTGCGGACCATGCGGGAAGCCGGCTCGACGACCGCCATGATCGACCGCGGTACGCTGGATCCGGCCCGCGTCGCCGCGATGGCGTCGTCCCTGGAGGCAATTGCCAAGCTTCCCGATCCGGTTGGTTCGCTGCTGGCCGAATGGGAGCGGCCGAACGGGCTTTGCATCCAGCGCGTGCGCACGCCGCTCGGCGTCGTAGGCGTGATTTTCGAGAGCCGTCCGAATGTCACGGCGGATGCCGGCGGGCTCTGCCTCAAGGCGGGCAACGCGGTGATCCTTCGCGGCGGCTCCGACACGCATCGGAGTTCCGCCGCGATCCATGCCTGCCTGGTCGCCGGGTTCCGCTCGGCGAAGCTGCCCGAGGATGCCGTCCAGCTTGTTCCCACGACCGACCGCGCCGCTGTCGGCGCCATGCTGCGCGGGCTCTCCGGCGCCCTTGACGTGATCGTGCCGCGCGGCGGCAAGGGACTGGTCGCCCGCGTGCAGGAGGAGGCCCGCGTGCCGGTCTTTGCCCATCTCGAAGGTGTGTGCCACGTGTATGTCCATGCGCCCGCCGACCTCGACATGGCGCGGCGGATCATCGTCAACGCCAAGATGCGGCGCACCGGCATCTGCGGCGCGGCGGAGACGCTGCTTGTCGACAAGGCCTTGGCGGGGAGCCATTTGCGCCCGCTCGTCGAGGCGCTGCGGGAAGCGGGTTGCGCGATCCGGGGCGACGCGACGACGAGGGATGCGGTCACCGGGATCGCGCCGGCGACCGAGGACGACTGGTCGGCGGAATATCTCGATGCGATCCTCGCCGTCCGGGTGGTCGATGGCCTCGACGAGGCGATCCGGCATATCGCCGATTACGGCTCGCATCACACCGACGCTATCGTGACCGATGACGCCCAAGCCGCCGAGCGCTTCATGGCCGAGGTCGATTCGGCGATCGTGCTGCACAATGCCTCGACCCAGTTCGCCGATGGCGGGGAGTTCGGCATGGGCGCGGAGATCGGCATCGCGACGGGACGGATGCATGCGCGCGGGCCGGTCGGCGTCGAGCAGCTGACAAGCTTCAAGTATCGCGTGTTCGGCTCCGGCCAGACCCGGCCTTGACACGAGCCAGTCGCGCCAGCCGGATCTTCGCCCGCCTGCCGCCGCATGGCGCGGGGCAGCGGATCGGCCTCTATGGCGGCACGTTCAATCCAGCCCATCTGGGCCATCGGCATGTGAGCCTCCTCGCGCTCCGGCGCCTCGGCCTCGATCAGCTCTGGTGGCTCGTCACGCCGGGCAATCCCCTGAAGGACATCCGCGCATTGCCGCCGCTGGAGGAGCGGATGGAAGAAGCGGCGGAGGTCGCTTCGCACCCGAGGATCGCGATCACCGGCGTCGAGCGGGCGTTCCGGACCCGCTACACCGCCGACCTGATCGAGCACCTGAAGCGGCGGACGCCAGACGCTCGCTTCGTCTGGATCATGGGGAGCGACAACCTCGCCACGTTCCATCGCTGGGAGCGGTGGCGCGAGATCGTCACGATGGCGCCCATCGCGGTGGTGAACCGGCCGGCCACGCTGGCGGCCACGCTCTCGTCTCCCGCCGCCCAGGCGCTTGCGCCTTACAGAGTCGACGAGGCGGATGCAAAGACACTTGCCGATCGGGCGCCGCCGGCCTGGACGTTCCTCATCGGCCCGCGCACGTCGCTGTCTTCGACCGCGTTAAGGGCGATGTCCGCGGCGTCTTGAAACCTTGATGCGCCAGCACTTATCTTATGCGGCGCGGCTGATCGCCGCGATTCTGAAAGTGCGAGAAAGGACTCCACTCTGATCGACATGACCCGTTTCGAGGAAGGCGTAGCGCATCACGCGCCTTCTCCGGCCTCCCAGGCAGCCATTGACGCCGCCGAGGGAGCCCTGAAAACCGTCCTCATCAGCCTGGACGACGCCAAGGCCGAGGGCACCGTCACCATAGACATCGCGGGAAAATCCGCGCTCGGCGACCACATGGTCGTGACCTCCGGGCGTTCTCACCGGCATGTCGGCGCCATCGCCGATCGGCTGGTCGGGGCTCTCAAGGGGGCCGGCGTGAAACCGGTTCGGGTCGAGGGCCTGCCGCATTGCGATTGGGTGCTGATCGACGCCGGTGACCTGATCATCCACATCTTTCGGCCCGAGGTGCGCGAGTTCTACAACCTCGAGAAGATGTGGACGGCGGAGCCCTACTCGGAGCGGCGCGCGCACGCCTGACGGGCGATGGAGGTGTCCATCCTCGCGGTCGGCCGGCTGAAATCCGGACCGGAACGCGAGCTCTGCGACCGTTATCTGGATCGCGCCCGCGTAAGCGGGCGGCGCCTGGGCTTCCGCGGGTTGAATGTCGTCGAACTCGCCGAATCGCGCGCCGGGCGGGCGTCCGACCGGATTGCCGGCGAGGCGGAGGCGCTTGTCGCCGCGTTGCCGAAGATCGGGCGGATCGTCGTTTTGGACGCCCAGGGCGAACTCCTGGAGAGCGAGGCATTCGCGGCCATGCTATCCAGCGCCGCCGCGGCGGCGACCGACCGAATCACTTTCATCATCGGCGGGCCGGACGGGTTGGCGGGCGACGTTCTCAGCCTCGCCGCAAGCCGAATTTCCTTCGGCCGCGTGACATGGCCGCATCAGATCGTACGCATTCTGCTTGCTGAGCAGGTCTATCGCGCTATGACCATCCTTTCCGGCCACCCCTACCATCGGGCATAATTAGGGATTCGCTTGGCAGATCGAC
>JACCSN010000075.1 GCA_013812985.1 Hyphomicrobiales bacterium
CCGCCAGAATCGCCGTCGCCTTGGGCGCCCGGGTCGTCGCTCATGACCAGGTCATCCCGGGGTGCGAACGCGCCGCAGCCCATTGCCACCCACCGCTCCTGTGGCGCCGGCGCGCCGGGAACCTTGATTTGGTAGTGCGTTCCCGGGGTGTCGTTCGGCGCCACCATTTCGTAGGCGCGCATACGCTCGAGGCGAACATTGCCCGGATTGTCGGAATCCTTCCTTCTATTGGCCCCGCAGTCCTGGAGGGCTATGAAGTAGCCCTGCAGATCGACTTGCTGAGCACTCGCGCCTCCGACTGGCGCCAGCATGATCGAGGCAACGGCAAGGAGAAGATTCCGCACGGAGCGCCTCCCGATCAATCCCTGCACCCAGGTCGCAGCGATCCCACCATATCCGACGACCCGAATCCATCCCGTTGAGCTTGTTGTGATTGCAACCTGCGCTCCGGAGGAGGAGTAAAGGAGGAGCGATCCTGCCCGGCTTAGCGTCGCCGCGCGGCAGATCTGGCCCTCCCCGAATCCGAGATGCTCATTGCGAGGCGGAAGACGTGGACGGATTTTCTTTGCACATGCCGCGTGCAAGAGTGAGCCATGGCGCCTGTCCTTGAGCTCTCCGGAATCTCGAAGTCGTTTCCCGGCGTGCGGGCGCTCGCCGGCATCAGCTTCGACGTGCGGGCCGGCGAGGTGCACGCGCTCCTGGGCGAGAACGGCGCCGGGAAATCCACGCTGATCAAGATCATGTCCGGGGTCCACAGGGCCGATTCCGGCACGATGACGCTGGACGGCAAGCCGGCGAGTTTCGGCTCGCCGCAAGAAGCACAGGCCGCCGGCATTGCCACGATCTATCAGGAGCTCCTGCTCTTCCCGGAGCTGACCGTCGCCGAGAACATCTTCATGGGCCACGCGCCGAAATCCCGGCTCGGCGGCATCGACTGGCGGGCCATGCGCGCGCAAGCGGGCGAGCTGCTTGCCTCGCTCGACATCCACGACCTCGATCCGTCGTCGCTGGTCGGCGGGCTTTCGGTGGGCAACCGGCAGCGGGTGGAGATCGCCAAGGCGCTGTCGCACAAGGCGCGCATCCTCATCATGGACGAGCCGACGGCGGCGCTCACCGAGCACGACGTGGAGCGGCTGTTCCGCATCGTGCGGCTCCTGCGGGACCGCGGGGTGGGGATTGTCTACATCAGCCATCGGCTGGAGGAGGTGTTCCTGCTCGCCGACCGTGTCACGGTGCTCCGCGACGGCGAGTTCGTCGCGACGAAGCCGGTCAGCGAGACGGACCATAACGACCTCGTGCGGATGATGGTGGGGCGGCGGATCGAGGCGCTGTTCCCGAAAGTCGAAGCGCCGCTCGGCGCGGTGGTGCTGGAGCTGGAGAACGTGGTCCGCGCGCCGGCCACGAAGGGGATCAGCTTGCAGCTCAGGGCCGGCGAAATCCTCGGCATCGCGGGGCTGGTCGGCGCCGGGCGGAGCGAGCTGGCGGAGGTCATCTTCGGCATGACGCCGGCGGAAAGCGGCGCGATCCGCCTCGACGGCAAGCCCGTGGCGATCAACAGCCCATCGGACGCCAAGCACCTCGGCATCGCCTATGTGCCGGAGGACCGCGGCCGCCAGGGGCTGGTGCGGCCCATGCCGATCGTCGAGAACGTTTCGATGGCGAGCCTGTCGCGCGTATCCCGCAGCGCCTTCATCGACCGCAGGGCGGAAGCCGACCTCGCCCGCCGCAGCGTCGACCAGTTCCAGATCCGCGGCAGCGGCATCGGCCAGGTCGTCGGCAAGCTGTCGGGCGGCAACCAGCAGAAGGTCGGGCTCTCCAAATGGCTGGCGACCGAGCCGCGCATCCTCATCATGGACGAGCCGACCCGCGGCATCGATGTGGGGGCGAAAGCGGAAATCCATCGGCTGATGGGCGAATTCGCCAAAGCCGGCATGGCGATCCTGATGATCTCCTCCGAGCTGCCCGAAGTCTTGGGCATGAGCGACCGGGTGCTGGTCATGCGCGCCGGGCGGATCGTGGCGGAGTTCGACCGGGCGGAGGCGACGCAGGCGCGAGTCGCGGCGGCCATGATGAGCGATGCGCCCGCCGACCTGCTTCAGGGGGCGGAGGCGGCGGGATGAATTTCAGGAAAACTGATGAGCGAGACACTCGCACGTGTGCAGTTGCTTGTTGCTCGCCACGAGATCGAAGTATCTGCGCACGGAACCCGCGAGCTTGCGGCGGACAGTATTCTCCTCGAGGAGATCGTCAGAGGGATCGGCGGAGCAATCCTGATCGAGGATTATCCGGCATCCTTCAAAGGGCCAAGCGTTTTGCTCCTGCAACGAGATGGACAGGGTCGTCCGGTCCATATTGTCTGGGGTTTAGCGAAGGGTCAGTCATCCCCGGCAGTTCTGGTGACAGCATATCGGCCCGATCCTGAACGATGGTCGTCGAATTTCCAGAGGCGAAGAACATGATGACACGACGTACGGTCGAGTTGGTTCACGTGGGCAAGTATGCCGCCGAGGTGCCAATCGAGCTGATTGAGGAAGAAGGCGATTGGTCGCCCACCATGTCGTTTGAGGACGCGAAGAAGATCGAGGCGGTGCGGCTGGCGCTCGAAAGCGGCGATCTTGCCAGGGCAGCAAAGCTCGCCCGGGTTTTCGAATTGCTGCCGGTCTCGGCTTAGTCAGACTTCGTCAATTCGGACAGGTGCGCCAGTGGCCGTCGGCGATTTCGCCTCCACCATCGCCAGCCGACCGCGCTTCCGGCTCGGTGGCTTCAAGCTCAGCCAGGAGCTGGTGCTGCTTCTCGCCATCGTCGCCCTGTTCGTCGTGGTCGGCGCGATGAACCCGCGCTTCGTCGCCGAGCGGAACCTCCAATCGATCTTCCTCGGCAACGCCTACATCGCGGTCGCCGCCATCGGCATGTCGACGGTCATCATCTCCGGGAATATCGACATTTCGGTCGGCTCGCTGATCGGCGTGCTCGCCACGATCAGCGGCACGCTCGCGGTGGAGGGCGTGCCGATCGTGCTGTGCTGGATCATCCCCGTGATCCTGTCGGTCGCCTTCACGACGCTGATGGGGGCCATGGTCGCCTATCTCCGCATTCCCTCCATCGTGGTAAGCCTAGGCTTCCTCTCCATCCTCAAGGGCGGGCTGATCGTGGCGACGGGCGGGGCGTGGATCAACAAGCTGCCGCCCGGCTTCCACCTGGCGCAGATGAAGCCGCTCGGCATCCCGATGCCGATCTGGTTCATGGTGGCGCTGACCGTCGCCGCGGCGATCTGGATGCGGCGGAGCGCGACCGGCCGGTCGATCTATGCGCTCGGCGGCAATGCCGAGGCGGCGCGGCTCGCCGGCATCAGCAGCGAGCGCACGACCGTGAAGGTCTTCGCCATCCACGGCTTCTTCGTCGGCATCGCGGCGATCCTTTTCGCGACGCAGCTTTCGATCATCCAGTCGACCGTGCCGCCGAACCTGGAGCTCACCATCATCACGGCATCGGTTGTCGGCGGCGTCAGCATCCTGGGCGGCACGGGCACGGTGGTCGGCTCGACGCTCGCCGCCATCCTCATCGCCGCGATCGGCTCGTCGCTGATCTTCATCAACGTCTCGCCCTACTGGCTGAGGGCCGTGCAGGGCGTCTTGATCCTGCTCACGGTGCTGGCCGATCTTTGGCGGCGCTGGCGGCAGGCTCGGAGGCGGTGATGGCGAGTCGACGGAAACGTGAGCGCGCAAGCCCTCCCCCCTTGAGGGGGAGGGTGGCTGCGGAGCAGCCGGGAGAGGGGGAGCGTGATGATCTCCCGCCTACCCAAGGTCGAACTCCCCCTCATCCGTCCGCTCCGCGGACACCTTCTCCCTCCAGGGGAGAAGGGTCGCCAATCGCGGCTGGCGGAGCCGGCTGATGGCAGCCACTTCCCCCGTTCCCGCCCGCGCCCGCTTCAACATCACGCAGGAGCTGGTGCTCGTCGTCGCGCTTGCCGCCGCGCTCCTGGTGCTGTCGTTCACCGCCGAGCGCTTCATGAGCGTCGCCAACCTGCTCAACCAGGGCCGGTTGATGACGGAGGTGGCGCTGGTGGCGCTGCCGATGACCTTCATCATCATCACCGGCGGGATCGACCTTTCGGTCGGCTCCATCATGGGGCTGACCGCGATCCTGCTCGGCGTGTTCTGGCAGAATGTCGGGCTCCCCCTGCCCGCCGCGATCGGCCTCGCGCTCGTCGCGTCGGCGGCGGCGGGGTTCTTCAACGGACTGCTGATCACCCGCCTCAGGGTGCCGCCGCTGATCATGACGCTCGCCACGCTGGCGCT
>JACCSN010000086.1 GCA_013812985.1 Hyphomicrobiales bacterium
GCAGGCGGCGGTGAACACCGCGCCGTCCAATCCGGCGGAAGCAGCGCGCCGTCTCGCGGATACGAGCCGCATCGCGCCCGCGGTCGCCTTCGCTGATGCGCGAGGCCTGCTCACCTGGCCGGTCTCCGGTGACAAGATTTCAGGCTTCGGCGACCCCGACGGTTTCGGCGGCAAGTCTCCGGGCGTCACGCTAACGACCCGCGCGGGGACGTCCGTGCTCGCGCCGGCCGACAGCTGGGTCGTCTATGCAGGCCCGTTCCGTTCGTACGGGCAGGTGCTGATCCTTAATGCCGGCGACGGTTATCACCTCGTGCTGGCGGGCATGGAGCGGATCGATGCAGCGCTCGGACAATTCGTGCTCGCCGGGGAGCCGGTCGCTCAAATGGGCGCGACCAGGCTGGCAAGTCTGAGCGAAATAGAACACACTTCTGCCCAGCCGATTTTGTATGTAGAGTTCCGTAAGGACGGCGAGGCGATCGATTCCGCGCCCTGGTGGGCGCCGGCAAGTGACGGCGAGGTCAATGGATGATGCGTAAGTTTGCTTTACTGGCCAGCGGCGCCGTAGCCGGCGCTCTGGCGATGGGCGGCGTTGCCCAATTCGGCGGCGCGAGCGATGCGACGGCAGCCGCGACGGACACGTACCGTCAGCTCAATCTGTTCGGCGACGTGTTCGAGCGCATCCGCGCCGACTATGTCGAGGAGCCTGATGACACCAAATTGATCGAGTCGGCGGTCAATGGGATGCTGTCCGCGCTCGACCCGCATTCGAGCTTCCTGAACGCCAAGGACTATCAGGACATGCAGGTGCAGACCCGTGGCGAGTTCTTCGGGCTCGGCATCGAGGTCACGATGGAGAACGAGCTCATCAAGGTGATCTCGCCCATTGACGACACCCCGGCGGCCAAGGCCGGGGTGCTCGCCGGCGACATCATCGTCCAGCTTGACGGCGAGCAGGTCCAGGGCCTGACCCTCCGCGAGGCGGTCGAGAAGATGCGCGGCCCCGCCAACTCCGCCATCGAGCTCACCATCGTCCGGGAGGGCGTCGACGAGCCGTTGAAGATCAATGTCGTGCGCGATGTCATTCGCGTGCAGTCGGTCAAGCACCGCGTCGAGAACGACATCGGCTATCTTCGTATCGCCTCGTTCAGCGAGCAGACGACGGAAGGCCTGGAAAAAGCGATCGACAAGATCGAGGCGGAGATCCCGGAGGACAAGCTGAGAGGATTTGTTCTCGATCTGCGCGGCAATCCAGGCGGTTTGCTCGATCAGGCCGTGCTGGTCTCCGACGCCTTTCTGGAACGCGGGGAGATCGTGTCGACACGCGGCCGCCACGCGGAGGAAGTGCAGCGATTCAGCGCCCGGGCAGGCGATCTCGTCGACGGCAAGCCGATGATCGTGCTCCTGAACGGCGGCGCTGCTTCGGCTTCCGAGATCGTCGCCGGAGCGCTGCAGGATCATCGGCGCGCCACGGTGCTCGGCACGCGATCCTTCGGCAAAGGTTCGGTCCAGACCATCATCCCGATCGGCCGCAATGGCGCGATCCGCTTGACCACGGCTCGCTATTTCACGCCCTCCGGCCGCTCCATCCAGGCCAAGGGCATTGAGCCGGACATCGAGATCCTGCCGGACGTGCCGGACGACGTGAAGAACATGGCGGCGATGAGCGAAGCGACGTTGCGCGGCCATTTGCTTGGTGAAGGCGAGAAGGACGGCGACAAATCGCCGGCCGGCGACGCGGCCGCAACGCCGGCTGCCGAGGATGCCGCCGCCGAGGCCGCCAAAGCTCTGGTCGAGGGAGCGAAGGCCGGCGAAAGCGATGACGAGAAGCCGGAAGGCGCGCTGTCGGCTTACGTGCCGGAGGATCCGAAGCTCGACAAGCAGCTTAACTACGCCTTCGATCTTCTCCGCGGCATCCAGGTGAACGCCCGGTTCCCCGCCACTTCCGAGCAGGGCATACCGAACTGACGAACCTGCCGGCGCGGGAAAACCCGCGCCGGGCCTTCTCGGTTTCCAGCCCTTAGGGGTCGATGGCGGCGAACGACCTCAACAATCCCTTTCGTTCCAAAGCCCGGCGCGAAGCCCGGCCGCGGCAGCCCGCGCTCGCTTGGGCCGTGATCGCGGGAGCGGCGGTGGTCGCGATTGTTGGTTTGCTCTGGGTGGCCGTTGTCGACGATCCGGACGGCGGGCGCCCGGTTTCGGTGGCGATGATCGAGGACGCGCCTGTGGCGACGGGAAGCCTGCCAGCACCGAGGGGTGGAAATGGCGGCGGTCCAGCTCCCGACGATTCGAGCCCAGCCGCGCCGGACCTGCCTGGTCTCGAACAAGATCTGGAAATTGCCGCCCTTCCTACCGCCCCGGCGGTTGAGGCTCTTGCCAGCGCCATCCCCGGCCTCATCGAGCAATCCTCGTTCGGCCCACTGCCGCGCGTAGCCCCGGATGGCAGGCGTCCGCGCGACGCTTATGCGCGCCGATCGCCCGCGGCCGAACCGCACATCCCGCGCATTGCGTTGGTGGTCGGCGGGATGGGCATCAGCCAGACCGGCACACAGAGCGCCATAGAGATGCTGCCGGAGGACGTGACGCTGGCCTTCGCGCCCTATGGCGGAAGTCTGCAGCGCTGGGTCGAAAAGGCGCGCGCGGAAGGTCATGAGGTGCTGCTCCAGATCCCGCTCGAGCCCATCGGCTATCCGGAGGAGAACCCTGGCGAGCACACGCTGCTTGTCTCCAATGACCGCCGGGGCGCCCAGAACGATTTGCAATGGGCGTTGAGCCGAATGACGTCCTATGCGGGCGTGATGAACTATATGGGGGCGCGCTTTACTAGCGAGGATCAGGCGGTGCTCCCCTTCCTTGGCGAGATCGGCGAACGAGGCCTCTATTACCTGGATGACGGATCGTCCCCGGCGAGCCGCGCTGCGGCGCTGGGCAAGGTCCTGGAGGTTCCCGTGGTCACCGCCGACCGGATCATCGACCGCGACCGCTCGCCGGGCGAAATCGAACGGGAGCTCAGAGCGCTGGAGACCACGGCGCGCAGCCGCGGGGTGGCCGTCGGGGTGGCCTCGGCCTTTCCCGGTTCCATCGAGGCCATCGCGGCCTGGGCTGAAGGGGCCGAGGCTCGTGGCATCGTTCTGGTGCCGGCGAGCGCGGCGATCGGGCGCTGATCGATGTCGAAGTCATCCACGCCGGCTTACCGGCCCTGCGTCGGGATCGCGGTTTTCAACCGCGCCGGCCTGGTTTTCCTCGGCCGGCGCAAGATCGGTCCTGAAACCGGCAACCTGTTCCAGGCGTGGCAGATGCCGCAGGGCGGCATCGATCGCGGCGAGGCGCCGTATCGGGCAGCGTTGCGGGAACTCTACGAGGAAACAAGCATCCGCTCGGTAACGCTGCTCGGGGAGGCTAAGGATTGGCTCTGCTATGACCTTCCCGCGCCGCTCGCGCCCTTCGTCTTGAAGGGGCGCTACCGCGGCCAGAACCAGAAATGGTTCGCGTTCCGGTTCGAGGGCGACGACAGCGAGATCGATGTGAAGACGCCGGGCGGCGGCAAGCACAAGGCGGAATTCCGCGCCTGGCGCTGGGAGCGGCTGGAGCGGGTGCCCGAATTGATCGTGCCGTTCAAGCGCGCCGTCTATGACCAGGTCGCCGCGGCGTTTCTGCCGTTTGCGCGCCCGGTGGACGCGGGGGAACCGACGTCGACAGACCGCCCCGGCTGACGGATTTCGCGATCCGCCCACTTAGGGCCGGCGCCTAATCGGACACCAGCTTGACCGGTTGACCGGGAACCACGGCATCCTCCGGGCCGAGTCCGTTCAGGAGCCGGAAAAGTTCCAGCTTCCGCTCGGTCCCCTCCATGCGCAAAGCCAGGCTCGCCGGCGTATCGCCGGAACGCGCCGAGACGACATTGACGCGGAGCGGCCTGAGCCGCGCCACTTCGCTGGGCGTCAACCGGTGGAACGAGGCGAGCGTCTCCTGCATGGCCTGCTCGATGCCGGCGCCATCGCCGCGATCGGCGAAGATCAGCCGATACATGCTGCCGCCGACGCGCACGGCCCCGATCCGGAACACCCATTCCCCGGCCGCGGCCTCGGCGGTGGCGGCAGGAAGGCGGTTCACATCCGTGGCGCGGATCGAGCCGTCAACGAGGCCGTTGATCCAGCCGGATGCCAGGTAATCCGCCGGCGCCGCGTCCGCTTCCACCGCGACGCCGTCGAAGCGCATCGCGGTGTTCTCGCCGGCAGCGGCCAGCACCGCTTCCTTGGTGTTCTCCAGCCGGAAGTCAGGCGGGACCCGGAAGCCGATCGCCAGCCGAGGGTGCAGGAACTCGCGCCCGCGCACGAAACCCTCGGATGGGTCGTCGCCATAGACCATCCCGTCAAGCGCCTTGAGATAGCCGTCCTGGGTACGCTCGCCGATCCCCGGCGCGCCGAACTGGCGGGCGACGACCAGAGCGAGCTCGCGCCGTTCCAGTGCGGCGGGGTGCGACGCGAGGAAGCTCGCCGCGTCGTCGCGGTTGCCGAGCGCGGAGCGGAAGGCCGCATAGCTCTCCAGCTTGTCCAGAAAGCGCGAAGCCGCGAACGGGTCGAAGCCGGCGCGCCCCGCGATGGTGATGCCGATGCGGTCGGCCTCGACCTCCTGGTTCCGCGAGAAGGTCGCAAGGCTGAGGCGCGACCCGGCGCGCGCCGATTGGCTCTCGTCAGGGTCGGAGAGGACGTCGGTCGCGACCCGTTCGACGATATCGTTCTGCTCCACGATCCTGGCGCGCTGGATCGCATGGTCCAGGAGAACATGGGCCATTTCGTGCGACAGGACTGCGGCAAGCTCCGAGGAATCGTTCGTCAGCGCGATCAGGCCGCGCGTGACGTAGAGGTAGCCGCCGGGAAGCGCGAAGGCATTCGCCACGGGGGAGTTGAGGATCGTCACCTTATAGGTCCGGGAGGGATCGTCGGAGGCGGCGACAACGCGCGAGACAACCTTGGCGATCGCTTCCTCGACCTCCGGATCGGAATAGACGCCGCCATATTCGGCGACGACGCGCGGGTTCTCGCGCGCGCCAATCACCTCCTCGGGACGGCTTGGGAGCCGCGGCGCGACGACGGCGACAGGCTCCACCGTGTCGAGGGCGCCGCCAAAAAGCTGGCAGCCACCGAGGAGCGCGGCGGCGCAGAAGGCCAAGAGGATCCGGTGCATGAGCCTGCCAATGCGCAGGTTCGGCGTGAAAATCAAGGTGTCTCCCCCGCGATCGCGGCGGCCGCGCCAAGCGTCTCCATTTGCATGGGGGAGCGAATGACAACCATCGGCCCGCCCTTGTCCTCCACGAAGCCGCGAATGCGAAGCCGCCGGCCCGCCAACTGGGCGAGCGCAGCCTCGCCGCCGAACAAGGCTCGGTCACGCGCCGGGATCTCGACAGTCACGTCTTCAGACCACCATGTTCCGAAATTCAGATATGTTCGCGTCGGCCGGTTTCCCACCGAAATCGGGGCGCCTTCGAAGATGGCGAACCGTCCGATTCGGGGTTTCAGCGCATCCGGGCGCGCCTCGGGCAGTTCCGTTCCCGCCCAGAAGCCGCGGCCGGCTCGCCGCGCGCTGTTCTCCGCGCTCAAAAATCGAGCGAAGCAGGGGAGGGGATCGCCCGCGGCGACGGCAAGGGCAAGCCCTTCGCGCGCCAGGACCTCCTGGACGAGTGCTCCGTCCGCTGCCGCCACGAGCGCGGAGAGCCGTCCATGCCGGTCGGGCCTCCCTGTGAGCAAGACGACCCGGAGCGGCGCTCTGGCCAGCATCGTTTCCAGGCGCCCCCTCAGTGTCGCCTCCGCGTCGTCGCCGCTGTCGAGAAGGAGCGCGAAAGTCTCGATGCCTGCGAGACGGAGGACACGCCCGTCCTCCAGCTTGACCGAGCGCGCGTCGATGACAGCCGCGACGCGCGTCTCCGCCGCCTCGGCGAGGCAATCGCGATCCATGGCGGGCGCCTGGGCCAGCGCGGTCGAGACAAAAACCTCCAACGCCAGCACGGCCGCGCAGCCGGATCGCCGGCCGCGCCGGATCAGTTGTTGCAAGGACGCCCCCATCTCAGGCCCGATCTCAGCGCAGCGCCCATTGGCGAATGGTTAACGCGCGCCAGCCCAACGGCGCTGCCCAGCTTGAAAGTACGATCGTGGCCGAAAAAGCACGATAGTTCTTGCCAAACCGCAGTTCTGCGGCAAAACAGAGTCGGCCGCGCCCGTGGCGCCCGCGCTGCTCATCGAAGGACGCAAGCCAATCGGCGGCCCCGTAGCTCAGTAGGATAGAGCACCAGATTCCTAATCTGGGGGTCACAGGTTCAAATCCTGTCGGGGTCACCAATCTTCGCAGAGACTTAGGCTCTCCTGCCAAACCGCTCGCCGTGCTCCGGCTAACGCGCGGCTAACGCGCCGTTTGGGCTCTCCAAGGCGCCGGGGCCGCTTGTCGTGCGCGGGCGCAAACAGGCGCCGCCTACGTGGCGACGGACAGCCCTCGACTCCCCGGTGTTGAAATGCTTCGATGTGGGTGTCGGCCCCCACACCGGCCGACGGGCGGCTCCGGTGGTCGTCCTCCAAATAGGAGTCCGTGGCCGCTCACCATCTGCATTACCTTTAAGGAGGGCACATGCTCCGAATCTGGATGTCGCTTTTTGTTGGCCTAATTCTTGCAGCCTCGTCGGCAATGGCCCAGACGACTGACCCGGTAGCTCCAGTGGTTCCGGAGGCCGGCGGGGGCGTTGGGGACTGGTGGTGGCTGATTCTGCTTGTCGTGCTGATCGCTGTCGCCGTTTGGTATTTTATGCGGAAGCGGGGGTCCACGGGCAGAATCTAGCGCCCGTCGGGGGACTGCTCTCGTATTCAAACAAAAAACCCCCGCCGCCCGTGGCAGCGGGGGCTGAATTTTGCGTCGAAGGGAGGTTTCAGGCGGGGAAAATCGGGCTTGATGTCCGGGTCGGGGCACACCTCGTCGTCGATCGCGCGGAGATCGTCCCGAATGTCGGCGGCTAGCTCGGCGAGCCCATCCGTCTCGGCAGAGCTGCCACGTGATGCATCTAGACGGCGATGCTCCCGGCCTTGACCCGGTTGCGCCGCAACCCTATAGACACGGCATCCCGGAAACAGATCGGCCCTGCCGTCCCTTCCGTGCTTTCCCGCGGCAAAGCGGCGTTCGGCCCACATTAGATCAACGAGGTTTACTCAATGGCGCGCCGCTGCGAATTGACGGGCAAGGGCGTCTTGACCGGCAACAATGTGAGCCACGCGAACAACAAATCGCGTCGCCGGTTCCTGCCCAACCTAAAGAGCGTCTCCTTGATGAGCGATTCTCTGGAGCGCAGCGTGCGGCTCCGCATCTGCACGAACGCGCTGCGCAGCGTCGAGCACCGGGGCGGGCTTGACGCTTTTCTCGCCAAGGCGCGGGAGGACGAACTCTCGCCGCGGGTGGTGCTTCTCAGAAAGCAGATCTTGGCCAAGCGGGCCGAGGCCGCGGCGGCGGATACTGAGGCCGCTTGACCTTGGGTCGCCTGACCTCGTTGCCGAACACAGGCAGGAGCATCGGGATCGCTGTCGCGGTCGCCGCCATGGCGGCCGTCATCGTGCTGTCCAACGTTCTCGTCCAGCACCCGTTCGCCTTCACTCTCGGCCGCCTGAATCTCGCCGATGTCCTCACCTGGGGCGCCTTCAGCTACCCGCTCGCCTTCCTGGTGACGGACACGACGAACCGGCTGCTCGGGCCGGGGGTGGCGCGTCGCGTCGTCTATGTCGGGTTCGCGCTGGCGTTGCTGCTCTCCATGTGGCTGGCAAGCCCGCGGATCGCGTTGGCGTCCGGAGCGGCGTTCCTCGCCGGGCAATTGCTCGACATCGGCGTTTTCAACGCCTTCGTTCGCCGCACCTGGTGGAAAGCGCCGGCTTTCTCCAGCGTGTCGGGATCGGTCGCCGACACACTGATCTTCTTCACGCTCGCCTTTGCGCCGGCTCTAGTCCTCTTCGGCGCAAACGATCCCTTCGCGGTTGAGGCGGCGCCTCTCCTCGGGCTATTCGGGATGGAGGCCCCGCGATGGATCTCATGGGCGCTCGGAGATCTCGCCGTGAAGCTCTTGATCGCCGTGCTCGCGCTCATTCCCTACCGGGTCATCGTCGGCTGGTTCGCGCCGCTCCGGCCGGCCGCGGCGTGAGGCGACTCAGTCCGAACTGAGCGCGAACTGCAGGATGAGCGTCCGCTGCAGGATGCTGAAATTATCGTCGGAAACGATTGTCAGCACGGTTCGGCCGGCGTCGTCCTGGTGCACCGAAAGGCCCTCCATATTGTCGATCTGGTAGGTCATGCCCGCGTCGAGAATGACCTCGCCGTAAAGCCGCGCCCCGACCTCAACGGCCTCGCCGGCGATCCGCCGCAGACGCATGGCGATGCCCCAGCCGGGCGTGTAGCGCCGCTCCAGCAGGAGGAGGTCGCCGTCGGGCAGGAACCTGGCGCTGCTCACGTCGAAATCGTCGCGCGCGATGATGCCGAACGCGCCCACGCCCGCGATCCAGCCTGGGATATCCGATGCGCCGCGTGGCGCTCGCTCGGCGATGGTGAGAATACGCCCCGCCAGCGACGAGCCCGCGGGCCCGTAAGCCACGCTCTCCAGCCCCTTGTTGGAGCGCAGGACGCGGTCATCGGCGCCAACCCTCATCGGTGCGAAACGAGTGGGGCGGCCGTTCTCCAAGTCGAATGTGAGGAGCGCGTTCGCCTGCCGCTCGCGCACGATCACCCCGCGCTCCGGATTGGCGGGGTCGAAGGCGATGTCCTCGGCGTCGCCGGCCCGTTTCCCGGTATCGCCTTCAGGAAACAGGCTGACGATCTCCGCTTCGTCAATCCCGACGAGCCGCCCGTTCTCGTGAACGAGCCGCGCGCGCACAAAGCTGCCGGAATCGCTCACCATGACAGCCGTGGCGCCGCCGCCGCCGACCGCTATCCCGGAAAGCCCGCCGAAGTCGCTGTCCCCGGAGCTCACATCGAGGCCGCCCAGGAACTCGAGCGGGCTGTCCGCGAGCGCCGATCCGGCGATGACGAATCCGTCGATGCGATTCACCGTCAGGGGCAGGGGGGCGGCATGGGCCTCCACCGCGCCAAGCAGGATGATCAGCAGCCCGAAGCCAGCCGGACGCCTCACGCCGCGCGCCTTCCGCGCCCTCGTTGCGGGCGCGCCGGAGCTTTCTCGTCGAACAGCTCGGCGAGCTTCTCCATCATCGCGCCGGCGAGCTCCTCGGCGTCGACGATGGTGACGGCGCGACTGTAATACCGCGTCACGTCGTGGCCGATGCCGATGGCGATGAGCTCCACCGGCGAGCGGCGCTCGATCTCCTCGATCATGAAGCGGAGGTGCCGCTCCAGGTAATTGCCGCTGTTGACCGACAGCGTGGCGTCGTCGACCGGAGCGCCATCGGAGATGACCATCAGGATTTTTCGCTGCTCGGGCCGCGCCAGGAGCCGCTTATGCGCCCAGTCCAGCGCCTCGCCGTCGATGTTCTCCTTCAGGAGCCCTTCGCGCATCATGAGGGCCAGATTGCGCCTGACCCGCCGCCAGGGGGCGTCGGCGGATTTGTAGATAATGTGGCGGAGGTCGTTCAGCCGGCCCGGATGCGCGGGCTTGCCGGCCCGAAGCCATTCCTCTCGCGCCTGCCCACCCTTCCAGGCGCGCGTGGTGAAGCCGAGGATCTCCACTTTGACGCCGCAGCGCTCCAGCGTGCGGGCGAGGATGTCGGCGCAGGTGGCGGCGACCGTAATCGGCCGACCGCGCATGGAGCCGGAATTGTCGAGAAGCAGCGTCACGACGGTATCGCGGAACGAGGTCTCCCGCTCCTGCTTGAACGACAGCGGCGCGAACGGGTCTGTCACCACCCGCGACAAGCGCGCCGGGTCCAGCACGCCTTCCTCCAGGTCAAAATCCCAGGCGCGGTTCTGCTGCGCCATCAAGCGCCGCTGCAGGCGGTTGGCGAGCCGGGCCACCGCGCCATGCAGGGCAGCGAGCTGCTTGTCGAGGAAGGCGCGGAGCCTCTCCAGCTCCTCCGGCGAGCAGAGATCCTCGGCTCGCAGAACCTCGTCGTGCTTCGTTGAGAAGATCTTGTAATCGATCTGCGGCTCGTTCCGCCTGCCGGAATCGGGGCGCCGGGACTCGCCCGAGGGCTCCTTGTCCGCCGCGCTGTCGTCCTCGGAGAAATCCTCGGCGGTGGAATCCGCCT
>JACCSN010000114.1 GCA_013812985.1 Hyphomicrobiales bacterium
GCTCCACCGTCATGGAGAACGCCATCCGGACCGGCGTCCCCGGGATCGAGGCGGAATGCGGCGGGGCCTGCGCCTGCGCGACGTGTCACGTCTATGTCGGCGAGGAATGGCGATCGGCTGTCGGCGAACCGGCCCCGATGGAGGAGGACATGCTGGATTTCGCCTACGACGTGCGGCCGGGCTCGCGCCTGTCCTGCCAGATCCGCGTGACCGACGATTTGAACGGGCTGACCGTCACCGTGCCCGATCGGCAGGCCTGAGCCCGCCCCAAAAAGAGATTTCCCCCGGAGTTTTCATGACCTCGAATTTTGCGGAAACCGATGTCGTCATCGTCGGCGCGGGCCCGTGCGCCCTGTTCGCCGTCTTCGAGCTCGGCCTGCTCGACCTCAAATGCCACCTGATCGACATCCTGGACCGCCCCGGCGGGCAATGCGCCGAGCTTTATCCCGAGAAGCCGATCTACGACATTCCCGGTTGGCCGATCATCTCCGGCCAGGGCCTGGTCGACAAGCTCACGGAGCAGATCCGCCCGTTCGGCGCGGAGTACCACTTCGGCGAGATGGTCACCGAGCTGGAGCGGACGGATGGCGGCTTCCGCGTCCGCACCGACGGCAATACGACGATCGCCTGCAAGGTCGTCGTGATCGCCGCCGGCGGCGGCTCGTTCCAGCCGAAGCGGCCGCCCATTCCCGGCATCGAGGCGTATGAGGGCAAGAGCGTCTTCTATTCGGTGCGCCGCATGGAGGATTTCCGCGGCCACGACCTCCTCGTCGTCGGCGGCGGCGATTCCGCCCTCGACTGGACGCTGAACCTGCAGCCGCTCGCCAGGAAGCTGACCCTGGTGCATCGCCGCCCGGATTTCCGCGCCGCGCCCGACAGCGTCAACAAGATGTATGCGATGCAGGAGATGCGTCAGCTGGAGTTCGAGGTCGGCCAGGTGACCGGCCTGATCGGCTCGGACGGCATGCTCCAGGCGGCTTTGATCAAGGGCCCGCGCGGCGAGGTCGAGGTGCCCTGCACGCGCATGCTGCCCTTCTTCGGGCTGACCATGAAGCTCGGGCCGGTGGCCCATTGGGGCCTCAACCTCCACGAGGAGCTGATCGCCGTCGACACCGAGCGCTTCGAGACCTCCGAGCCCGGCATCTACGCCATCGGCGACATCAACCGCTATCCGGGCAAGCTGAAGCTCATCCTCTCCGGTTTCCACGAAGCGGCGCTAATGTCCCAGGCGGCCAAGCGGGTCGTGCACCCCAACCAGCGGATCGTCTTCCAGTACACGACCTCCTCCACGAGCCTGCAGAAGAAGCTCGGCGTCGCTTGAGGTGGGTTGGCGCCGTCTATCGTCTCAAGTAGTCGGCAGACCGGTCAAATGTTGATGAACCAGGTCGCGGCCTTGGAGCGGATACCTTCCGGGAGGCGATGCCAGGTTCTCTGCAAGGCCGGCCGCAGCCGCTCGTGATAGGCCGCCGCGTAGAGCCGGCCGGCGCGGGTCAGCGGCAGCGTGTAATCCGCCACCGGGGTCTCGTGATGGCACCATTCGGTCTTGTGGCGGCCGGTCGGCGGCAGCATGTCGAGGCGCGACATCCCGCGCGGCTTGGCTTGCGAGACGTAGAAGTCGATCAGCATCTTGCCGGGCGAGAGCTGCGCGAAGCTCTCGTCGTAGGCGCTCAGATAATTGAAATGCGCGCCCATGTGCTCGAAGCCGAAGCCGATCGCCGCGGGCTCGCCTTTGACCAGGAGCCGCAGCACCACCGCGCCCGCGCCGGTCTCGTCCTCGGCCAGATCGAGCAGGCAGTTCCGCGTGCTGGGGTCGAGGAACGCGGCTGAAAGGGCGCCGCGCTGCACGAGCCAGCGCCGCTTGAGGTTGATGGCGTCGGCGAGCGCCGGGCGGGCCGCCGGCCCGCCGCTCAGGAGCTCGAAGGACACGTCGCCGACCTTGCCGAGATGATTGCGCCGATTGCGCAGGCCCTGGCGCACCTTCTTGGACAGGCTTTGCAGGAACGCCTCGGTTGTCGGATAGGCCGAGAGATCCGCGTAGGGCGCCGTGTTCTCCCCGTTGGTCAGGCGCAGGTGATCGGCGGCGAGACGCTTGAGTTCCGAATCGGCGCGCACGCGGCGCAGGATGACGACGTCGATCCTTGCCTTGGCCACCGAGGCGAGCGCCGCCTCGAACGCGGCGCGGCCATTGGCGCCGGGATCGAGGAGGAGATCGGAATACTGGCTGATCGGGTCGCCGGCCATGCGCGCGATCCGCAGCGGCGCACGGCCGGATGCGACCAGCGGCAGGATCAGCACTGCGCGGCCGCGTTCGCGGACGACGGCGACATGCAGCCGGTTCTTCGTCCGGGCGTCGCCAAGGAAATGCCGAGCCCAGGTGCGGATCTGGGCATGGCTCTGGAAAATGGTGTTCGGCCCGGACAATTGCTCCAAAGCGAGCCAATCCCGCGCCAGCAAGCCGATATCGGCGGCACTGGTTGCCACGTCGACCGAAAAGCAAGGCGCGCCGATACTATCGACCGCTCGGCCCGCTTCCTTCAGGATCAGTGGCTCGGCGGCCGCCATGTCCGTTGTGATCTGCATGTCCCTCAAACGCCCGGCGAGACTTCCGGCAACATCGGCCGACTGCCCGCTCTTCTGCCCGATTGCCGTCTATTTTCCGTTCACATGCCTCGAAGTTCCCTGCAGGTTTCTTGTCGACAGCATGGGCGATACGCAAAAAGTGCGGCTTTCTAGCATTTCGGGAGCGGTCCCGTGCTTGAAGCCCGCGGTTAACCTTTCCGGCAGTCCCAGCAAGCCCGCGACGGGGACATCAGCTCGTCTTGCGACCCGCCCGGCCGCCGCGCCGGCGACCTTCTCCCTCCGCGCCCGGCTGCCCCGACGCGCGCCGCGCCGGCATGTCGACCGCGGCGGCGAGGTGCGGAAACGGCTCGACCTTGTTCGGGAACGCCATGGCGGCGACGAAATGCTCCTGGAACCGCGGCTCCAGCGCCGTCTCGATCTTCACGATGCGGCCGACGAGCTCCTCGATCTCGGCCCGGTAGCCCTTGTTCAGGAGCGCCATGCGCGCGCCGGTTCCGGCGGCGTTGCCGACCCCGGCGACCTTGTCGAGCGGGCAGTCCGGGATGAGCCCGATGAGCATGGCGTATTTCGGGTCGATAAAGGTGCCGAAGGCGCCGGCGAGCTTGATTCGGTCGACCTGGGTGATTCCGAGCTTGTCCATCAGCAGCCGCACGCCGGCATAGAGCGCCGCCTTGGCGAGCTGGATGGCGCGCACGTCGGTCTGGAGGATGCGGATCTCCTGGTCCCCGCCGGGCTGGTCGCTCTTCCACAGCACATAGGCCCAGGTGCGCCCGGTCTGGACGATGCGGTCGCTCCTCGCGGCCAGCGCGCCGTCGATGACGCCGTCCTCGCTGATCACCCCGGCCAGGAACAATTCGCCGATCACCTCGATGATGGCCGAGCCGCAGATCCCGGTGACGCCGAGCGTGGCCGCCGTCTCGGCGAAATCCGGCTCGTCGGACCAGCTGTCGCCGCCGATCACCTTCACCTTCGGCTCCAGCGTCGCCGGATCGACGCGCACGCGCTCGATGGCGCCCGGCGCGGCGCGCTGCCCGCCGGAAATCTCCGCGCCTTCGAAAGCCGGGCCGGTCGGGGAGGAAGCGGCCATCAGGCGATGGCGGTTGCCGAGCACGATCTCGGCGTTGGTGCCGACATCGACCAGAAGCGTGATCTCGTCGCCGCGATGCGGGCCCTCGGCCAGCGTCGCCCCGGCCGCGTCGGCGCCGACATGACCGGCGATGCAGGGGAGGGTGTAGACGCGCGCGCCCTCGTTTACCGGCAGGCCGAGATCGCGCGCCCGCAGATGCAGCGCTTCCGAGACGGCCAGCGCGAAAGGCGCGCCGCCGAGCTCGGTCGGGTCGATGCCGAGGAACAAATGGTGCATGATCGGATTGCCGACGAACACCGCCTCGATGATCTCGTCCGCCGAGATGCCGGCCTCGCCGCACACCTTGCCGATGAGTACGCCGATGGCCTCGCGCACGACCCGCGTCATGCCCTCGCGCCCGTCAGGGTTCATCATCACGTAGGAGACGCGGCTCATCAGATCCTCGCCGAAGCGGATCTGCGGGTTCGGCGCGCC
>JACCSN010000122.1 GCA_013812985.1 Hyphomicrobiales bacterium
GGCGCCTAATCCCGAAGATGATCAGAATGGGCACGGCACGGCGGTCACTTGCAATATTTTTACAGTGGCTCCAGAGGCGACGGTGCTAGGATTCCAGCACACTGATCCGCCGCAGGATGCCTTGGAGAGCGCAGCCGAAGCAGGAGTTGACGTCATCAGCTGTTCCTGGGGCTGGGAATACGAGCAGTCCTTTCCTATTCTGGAGGCGAGCATCCGCGATATCGTAAGCGAAGGAAGGATCGTGCTGTTCGCCGCAGGCAACGGCCACCATGCATGGCCCGGCAGCATGCGTGAAGTGCTTTCGATCGGCGGGGTGTTCTCGGATGCTGCTGGTCAGCTAAAGGCCAGCAACTATGCGAGCGGATTCGTCAGCAGCCTGTATCCGGGCCGGCAGGTGCCGGACATCTCCGGCTTGTGCGGCGAACGGCCGCGTGCCGTTTATATCATGATGCCGTGTCCGCCGGGTTCGAGCATGGATCAGGAATTGAGCAGCGGGATATTCCCGGACGGCGATGAAACAGGGCCGAACGACGGATGGGTCGGCGCGAGCGGCACCAGCAGCGCGACGTCGCAGATCGCTGGCGTCGCGGCTCTCCTGTTGGAGCAGGCTCGGTCGAAGAGCAGGACGCTGACGACAGATCAGGTACGCAACCTTCTGCAGGCAACCGGCGTTCGTGTCGAGAAAGGTCAGAACGCCCAAGGATTCCCGGCGGTCGGCCACCCGAACATCGCCGTTGGCTACGGGCTGGTGGATGCGGGTGCGGCTCTCGCCAAGATTTGACGGAGGCGCTGGCGAAACCAGGAAACGAGGCGGATATGGAAGTCTCGGCCACCGTGCGGGTAAAGCCGGATGTCTCCGGAACGAAGCCGGAGCGAAGAAAGCTGGAGAGGGTGGCGGACGTCCTCCAAAGCGCAGGCTTCCACGTTCTCCGGATCGGTCGCTTTGGCGTGAGCATCAAAGGAGAAGCGACGGACTTCTCAACGATCCTCGGGGTTGAAACGAGCCCGAACACCGCCCTGAGCGCTGCCGTTCACCCCACCCAACCGGAATTGAACGAGCTCATCGATCTTGTTGAGGTGGCGCCCAAGCCGAGCATGTACTAGTCCCACTTATCTGGGGTCCGCACGCGCCGCCCTTGGAGCCCGTGTGCGTGCAAGTCTGTCGTCCTCGTCGCGATAGCGTGGGTGCTCGTTGCAGAATCAATGATGCCTTCTTAGCTGTGACCGGGACGACGCGGCGTTCCGCGTCGAGGAGGCATATTATGCTCGTGATGCATGCCATCCGTTTTTTCCAGGTTCTGGTATTGGTCGCAGTGCTCGCCGGATGCGGCGTCAACACCATCCCCACCTACGAGGAGCAGGCGAAAGGCGCCTGGAGCCAGGTGCTGAATCAGTATCAGCGCCGCGCCGACCTCATCCCCAATTTGGTGGAAACCGTCAAAGGCTACGCGCAGCAGGAGCAGGAGGTGCTGACGCAGGTGGTCGAGGCGCGCGCCAGGGCCACCCAGATGCAGATACCGGCCGACATCCTCACCGATCCGGAGGCTTTTCAGCGCTTCCAGGCGGCGCAGGGCGAGCTCGGCGCGGCGCTTGGCCGCCTGATCTCCATCACCGAGAACTACCCGGACCTGAAATCAAACCAGAATTTCCTCGCTTTGCAATCGCAGCTGGAAGGCACGGAGAACCGCATCGCCGTGTCGCGCCGCGACTACATTGAGGCAGTGCAGCGGTATAACACGGAGATCAAGACCATCCCCGGCCGCTGGTGGAACGCGCTCATGTATCAGTCCGAGCCCATGGCCAACTTCACGGTCGCCGAGGAGGTTCTCCGCGCCCCGCAGGTCGACTTCAACTGATCGCGTCGGCCTTGATCCAGCCCGGTCGAGCTCCCATGCGTTGCATCGCCAGCGTCGTCGTCGCGCTGATCTGCGTCCTCGGCGCCGCGCCTGCTTTCGCCCAGAACTTTCCGGCGCTGACCGGCCGCGTCGTCGACCAGGCCGGCATCATGTCCCCGGAGGAGGAGCGCACGCTCGATGCGCGGCTCGCCGCCCACGAGGCGAAGACCACGAACCAGGTGGTGGTCGCGACCGTCGCCTCGCTCGACGGCCAGAGCATCGAGGAATACGGCGTCGCGCTTGGCCGCGCCTGGGGCATCGGCCAGGGCGACAAGGACAACGGCGCCATCCTGCTCGTCGCGCCGAACGAACGAGAAATCCGCATCGAGGTCGGCTACGGGCTGGAAGGCGAGCTCACCGACGCCATTTCCAGGCTCATCATCGAATCGAGCATCCTGCCCCGCTTCCGGGCGAACGACATGTCGGCCGGCATCCGCCGCGGCGTCGAGGATATCGTGGCGGTGCTGGAGGGCGACGCCGGCGCCTTCGCGAGCCGCGCGCGCGAGCGCGTCAACGAGGAGGACACGATCGGCTCGGCCTTCCAGGTGCTGGTCTTCATCGTCATCATGATGGTGTGGCTCGGCGTCTTCGGCGGCGGCCGTAGGCGACGTTATCGGGGCGGCGGGCCGATCATCTTCGGCGGCGGCGGCGGGGGCTTCGGCGG
>JACCSN010000125.1 GCA_013812985.1 Hyphomicrobiales bacterium
GCGCGGGCTCGTCGGCGCCCAGCGAGCGGCGCAGGGCCCAGATTGATGTCGAGGTCGGCGAGGCGCCGCACTCCCTCGGACCAGCCCGGCAACCTCCTCCATCTCAATCCAGCCTTGCGCGGTTATCAATCGGCGAGCGCTACCCCGAGACGCCGGCGACGTGGTCGTAGCAGTTGCGCGAGGCGAAGATAAGCGCCTACTCCTCGTTGTCGCCCTCGTCGACGTTTGGGGTGGCGAGCGCGTCGCAGGAGAGGACGGTGAGCGTGAAGCCGTACTTGCCGAGGCCGATCACCTCTTCGTCGAACCGCATGCTCCGCTCCGTGTCGAACCAGTCGGTCAGCCCGCATTCGGTCGTGTTGGGCAGGCACTTCTTATCGGGATGCCGGCCTTGACAATGCACGCGCACTTCGGTTCGGCGCGCGATCGCGCCGGTTCAGTATCGGCCTCACGAGCCGCAGATCCAAGAGTGCCACGCCCGTCGCGGCAACTACGGCAATGCACAGCATCCACTTGGAGCCCGGCTCCATCGCGCCCTCGATCTGCAGCGCATGAATCACGGTCGCCACGACGACGATCGCTGCTAGACCGTTGTGGATCAGCCGCCAGACCGGGTAGCGCTGCCCCAGCCAGCGACGGAAGAGCACCAGGATCGCTGTCGCCACGACACCCCACATCGCCGTGACGCCGTAGACCGAGAAGGGGGTCGGCGAGACGAGTAGGAGGGCATCAATCGTGTCGGGCGGGCTGGTCACGTATAGCCCGCCCACATGGAGCGCCACCGCCAAAATGATCACAACGCCGACCCATCGGTGCCAGCGCCTCCCGGCCGGCCCCTTCGATCCGGCGAGGTAGCCCGCGGGCAGGAGCGGCTGAAGGAAAAGGAGCGACAGGCCGACAATGCCGGCGAAGCCGCCGACGATGTAGGGAACGCTGCGGGACTCGAGGTAGGGGCTGAAGGCCGCGATCACCACCGGCGCGATCATGACTGCGGCAACGCCGCCCCAGCCGAGAACGGCCGGGACCTGGCGCCGGTCGATCGACGTCATGGGGTTGAGCAGGCGATCAGGCGGAGGCGAGAACGAAATGGGCGGAGACGGACTTATCCCGCGCGCTCGGCATGACGGGACGCAGGAAGACCGTCTGGAACGCGCCGTCGTCGTAGGCAAGGTGGGCGTGAGGCTGCCCGAAGTTCGGGACGATCTGCGCCATCTCGAGCTCGAACGAGCCGTCGCCGCGGGTCAGCACGCTCCCGTGATTGACCGGATCGGGCTCGCCGCCGAGAACCGTCGCGGCCCAGATCTGGATGCGTACGCCCTTCAGCGGCGCGCCGTCGCCGGCCCGCAGCACCTTGCCCCGCACGAAGAATCCGGAGCCGAGCCGATCCACCAACCGTGCGTTCGGCCGGTAGTTGTTGCTGCCGCCACGCATGGAGCGGGTCGGAGCAAGCCCAGTCGCAGCCGCCGCAGGGGCGACAATGCCGAGCGGCCCGGAAAGAAGCGCCGTGCCGGCAAGGCCGGCCGTCGTCGCGAGAAAGGAGCGACGGCTGAACGGTCTATAAGTCATGTCACATCTCCGCGTTGCATGAGGTGTACGCCGTTTCACGCATTGAGGGTTCCGTTCCGAGGCAGCCGCGAGCATGGGTGTCTACGCGGCCCGAACCCATCGGGCTGATGCCAAAGCGCATCACCCCATCGGCCGGATGCGCAGACGACGCGTGCCCGAGTCTTGATCACACGGCCGGGCGATCAAGTGCAAGTCACCGATGCGTCAACGCCGTGTCCCGGCGGACTGTTGCGGAACTGACCACACGCGGCTTTTCCGCTCTCATGGGTGCGAGTCATCGATCCTCTCGGCGGAACCCGGATAGTCTCCGCCTGAAGCACCCCTAAGTCTTTCAAGCGTTCGGAAAGCTGTTCCGGCCGGAAAAGTTAGCAACAAACAAGAACCGGCCATTGCCAGGCGGGCGAGGTGCCCGCTCGCGGTCTGGGGCGCGACCCCGGCTAATGCCGCGAACTCCGTCGCGGTGCGCG
>JACCSN010000148.1 GCA_013812985.1 Hyphomicrobiales bacterium
AGCTGCCGCTCGAACGCGCCGTCGGTGTAGAGCCGCGCCACCTCGTATTCGTCCTTGATCGCCATCAGCTTGAAGAGCGAGTGCGCGACGGCGGCGGCAAGCGCGGTCTCCCCCGGCGCTAAGGCCCGCTCCAAAGCGGCGATGCGCTCGACCCGCGCTTTGTAGCGCTCCGCATAGGCCGCGTTCTGATACGCGGAGAGGAATTCGACGCGCCGCGCCACGACCTCCGACAGGGTCGGCGCTCGCGTCGGCTCCGTCGCCACGCCGGCCGCACGTTCCACGGCGGCGAGATCATGCGCCGCAAGCCGGCCCCATTCGAACGCCGCCTCGTTCATCTCCCGCTCCACGCCGTTCAGCCGGATCGCCTCCAAGATGGACGCGCGGGAGATCGGCACGCCGCCCTGCTGCCAGGCATAGCCGACTGTGAACATGTTGGCGGCGATCGCGTCGCCCAGGAGCGCGCTCGCCAGGAGCTGCGCCTCGACGAAATGCGCCCGGCCGGCGCCGGCCCGCTCCTCGATGGCGCGCTTCAGCCGGCGGGTCGGCAGCGAAAAATCGGCGTTGCGGGTGAAATCCCCCGGATAGGTCTCGTGCAGGTTGGCGAACACCTGGGATTCTCCCGGCCGGATTGACGCCAGCGCCTTCCTCGATCCGGCAACGACCATGTCGCAGGCCAGCACCGTATCGGCCTCTTCCGCAGCGATGCGGATGGAGTGGATGTCCTCCGGCCGCGGCGCGATCTTCATATGCGTGGCGACCGCGCCGCCCTTCTGGGCGAGCCCGGCCATGTCGATCAAGCCAACGCCATAGCCGTCGAGATGCGCCGCCATGCCGAGCACGGCGCCGATCGTCACCACGCCCGTCCCGCCGACGCCGGTGATGAGGATCGCCCTGGTCCGGTCGAGCGGCGCAATCGCCGGCTCGGGGATGGACGGCAGCTTGCCCGGCGAAACCGCCACGCCTTCCTTCAGCTTGGCCCCATGCACCGTGACGAAGGAGGGGCAGAAGCCTTCGAGGCAGGAGAAATCCTTGTTGCAGCTCGACTGGTCGATCCGCCGCTTGCGGCCGAACTTCGTCTCCAGCGGCTGCACGGAGACGCAGTTCGACTTCACCCCGCAATCGCCGCATCCCTCGCAGACGAGATGGTTGATCACGACACGCTTGTCGGGATCGGGCATCAGGCCGCGCTTCCGCCGCCGCCGCTTCTCCGCCGCGCAGGTCTGGTCGTAGATCAACACCGAGAGCCCTTGCACGTCCCGAAGCTGCTCCTGCACCTCCGCCAGCGCGGAGCGGTGATGGATCGTCATTCCCGCCGGCCAGGCCGTGGCGCGCGGAAATTTGTGCGGGTCGTCGGAGACGAGCGCGATGCGCTTGGCGCCTTCCGCCGCGACCTGCCGCGCCATCAGGTCGACCGAGAGACTGCCCTCGTTGGGCTGGCCGCCGGTCATGGCGACGGCGTCGTTATAGAGGATCTTGTAGGTGATGTTCACGCCCGCCGCCGCCGCGGCGCGGATGGCGAGCGAGCCGGAATGATTGTAGGTGCCGTCGCCGAGATTCTGGAAGACGTGGCCGCGGGTGGAGAATGGCGCCTCGCCGATCCAGTTGGCGCCTTCGCCGCCCATCTGCGTGAAACCTTCGGTGCCGCGCTCCATCCACTGCACCATGTAGTGGCAGCCGATGCCGGCATAGGCGCGGCTTCCCTCCGGCACGACGGTCGAGCTGTTGTGCGGGCAGCCGGAACAGAAATGCGGCACCCGAACGGCGACATCCGTGGCCGTCTTGAACACCGCTGCCGCGTGCTCCAGCTGCTGCAGCCGCGCCGCGATCTCGGCATCATCCGCGTAGGCAAGAATCCGCCGGGCGATGACGACGGCGATCTCGGTGGCGTCAAGCGCCCCCCAGGCCGGCAGCAGGACGCGGTTCTCCTCGTCCTTCTTGCCGACGATCATCGCCGCATCGGCGCGTCCATAAAGCTGCTCCTTGATCTGCGTCTCGACGAGGGCGCGCTTCTCCTCCACGACGAGGATGGTCTCCAGCCCTTCCGCGAAGCGGTTGACGCCCTCCGGCTCGAGCGGCCAAGGCGCCGCCACTTTGAACAGCCGCAAGCCCAGATTGGCGGCGCGCTTCTCGTCGATGTCGAGGAGGTCCAGCGCCTCCAGCGTGTCGAGCCAGCTCTTGCCGAGCGAGGCGATGCCGAGGCGCGGCCGCCGCCCGCCCGCCATGACGATCCGGTTCAGCCGGTTCTCGCGAATGAAGGCGAGCGCCGCCGGCTTCTTCCAGCGGTGCAGCAGCTCCTCCTTCTCCAGCGCGTGCCGGGTGCGGATATTGAGCCCGCCCGGCGGCATGGCGATCTCCGGCAGGACCAGCCGAACGCGGTCGACCGAGCCGTCGGCCACGGCCGTCGATTCGATCGTATCCTTGATGCATTTCAGCCCGACCCAGAGGCCGGCGAAGCGCGACAGGCTCCAGCCGACAAGGCCGTAATCGAGAATCTCCTGAAGCCCCGCCGGGTTGAGGATCGGCATCATCGCGTCGACGAAGGCGAATTCCGACTGATGCGCCGTCGTCGAGCTCTCGCAGGTATGGTCGTCGCCCATCAGCGCGACGACGCCGCCATGCTTCGACGAGCCGTCGAAATTGGCGTGGCGGAAGACATCGCCGGTGCGGTCGACGCCCGGTCCCTTGCCGTACCAGATGCCGAAGACGCCGTCGTAGCGGCCCTCGCCGCGGATTTCCGCCTGCTGCGAGCCCCAAACCGAGGTCGCCGCCAAATCCTCGTTCAGGCCCGGCTGAAAGACAATGTCGTTCGGATCGAGAACCTTCTTGGCGCGCCATAGCTGCTGGTCCAGGCCGCCGAGCGGCGAGCCGCGATAGCCAGAGATGAAGCCGGCCGTATTCAGCCCGGCGCGGCGATCGCGCTCCTTCTGGGTTAGCGCCAGGCGCACGACGGCCTGCGTACCGGAGAGGAACACCCGCTCCTTCCTCAGGTCGAACTTGTCGTCGAGCGAAACCCCGTTGCGGGCCATGGTTCCCGGGCGCCTTCAAATCCTATCCGCGCAATTGCTCGCGCGGCACACCTGATTCTGGGCATGCCGAAGTGGAAATTCTATCCTGATTTGCGCGACTTGCCAGAATAAATCACTTTGGCGCCGCAGCGGGCTT
>JACCSN010000149.1 GCA_013812985.1 Hyphomicrobiales bacterium
CGGCGATCGTCGGCGCGGCCGGGCTCCGCGCCACCGCCGCCGCCGTCCGCGCCGGCAGCGACATCGCGCTCGCCAACAAGGAATGCCTGATCTGCGCCGGCGCCGCCTTCATGGCGCTTGCCCGCGAGCACAAGGTGCGCGTCCTGCCGGTGGATTCGGAGCATAACGCGCTGTTTCAGCTCATCGAGGGCCGTGACCGGGCCGCGCTGAAGACCTACACGCTGACCGCGTCCGGCGGCCCGTTCCGCACCTGGCCGGCCGAGAGCCTGGAGAGCGTCACGCCGCAGCAGGCGCTCGCCCACCCGACCTGGTCCATGGGCGCCAAGATTTCCATCGATTCCGCCACGCTCATGAACAAGGGGCTGGAGCTGATCGAGGCGCATCATCTGTTCGGGATCGCGCCGGACCAGCTCGACGTCCTCGTGCATCCGCAATCGGTCGTGCACGCGCTGATCACCTTCGAGGACGGGTCGATCCACGCCGAGCTCGGGCCGGCCGATATGCGCCGCCCGATCGGCTACTGCCTGCACTGGCCGGAGCGGCGCTATGCACCCGTCAAGCATCTCGACCTGGCCGAGACCGGCCAGCTCACTTTCGAGCGGCCGGACATGCGGCGGTTTCCCGCGCTTGGGCTCGCGGTGGAAGCGCTCAGGCAGGGCAGGGGCGCCGCGACGATGCTGAACGCCGCCAACGAAGTGGCCGTTCATGCCTTCCTTGACAACCGCATCGCCTTCACCGCGATCCCGCAGATCGTCGAGATTACCTTGACGGCGGCGGATTCCGAGGGATTGCTGCGCGAGCCGTCATCCATCGACGAGGCGCTGGCGCTTGATCTGGCCGGCCGCCGCATCGCCAACGCGGACTTGAAACGGCGCGGGGCGGCCGTCACCTGACTTTAGGGTCCATGGCGCATCATTGCGCCAGCGACCCTCACCGAGAGGCACCAATGCCAGATTTCCTCGTCCAGACCCTCGCCATCCTGAAGGGCAACGTCGTCCCGGCGCTGATCGTCCTTACCGTGGTCGTCTTTGTCCATGAAATGGGCCACTTCCTCATCGCGCGCTGGTGCGGCATCAGGGTCGCCGCCTTCTCGATCGGCTTCGGCCGGGAGCTTGCCGGCTTCACCGACCGGCGCGGGACGCGCTGGAAGCTGAGCGCAATTCCGCTTGGCGGTTACGTCCGCTTCGAGGGCGACGAGAACGCGGCGAGCTTTCCGGATCCGGAAACCCTCGCCAGGACGCCGCCCGCCGAGCGGCGCGGGCTGTTCCATTTCGCCCCGGTGTGGAAGCGCGCCGCGGTCGTCGCGGCCGGTCCGGTCGCCAATTTCATCCTGGCCATTCTCGTCTTCGCGGCCGTTTTCACGCTGTTGGGCCGTCCGCACATTCTGCCGGTCGCGGAAACCGTCATCTCGGGCAGCGCGGCCGAGCGCGCCGGCTTGCGGCCTGGCGACCGGATTCTGGCGGTGGACGGCAGCGAAATCGACTCGTTCTCCGAGCTGCAGAGCATCGTCATGCTCTCCGCCGACGACCCGCTCGAAGTCGTCGTCGATAGGGGCGGCGAGCGCGTTCTCCTGACCGCCACGCCGGAACGCCAGGAGAAGCCGGACGGGCTGGGCGGGACGCACCGGACGGGCGTGCTTGGGATCACCGCGGGCGAGGTCGACTTTCGCAAGGATGCGCCCTTGCCGGCGCTCCGGCAGGGCGTTTCGGAGACCTATCTCATCATCGACCGTACGCTCACCTTCATCGGCCGGCTGGTCCGAGGCCGCGAGAGCGCCGAGCAGCTGAGCGGGCCGATCGGGGTCGGCAAAGTGGCGGGCGTCGTCGCATCCTCCGGCGGCTTGCCGGGCCTCATCTATCTGACCGCCGTGCTCTCGGTGTCGATCGGGCTCTTCAACCTGTTTCCCGTGCCGATGCTCGACGGCGGCCACCTCGTCTTCTACGCCATTGAAGCCTTGCGCGGGCGGCCGCTCAGCCCGCGGCTGCAGGACCTCGGCTTCCGGGTCGGCTTCGCGCTCGTCATCATGCTGTTCATCTTCGTCACCTTCAATGATATCGTGAACCTGTCGTGAGCGGCGAATCGGGACGTTGCGCAAAGGCCACGGCGGACGGAAAAGGACGTGACCCGAAAAGCGGCGTGATTGAAAGCGTCCGGAAAGACTGCGATAGCTTGAGAGAGCCTGACGTTAGAACGCCTTCCTGCGGCACTTTTCTACAACAGAGACCGGACCCAAACGGCCCATGGCAATCAATCTAATTCGGCGCGGAGTTCGGACTTTCGCGGTTGCGGCTTGTCTCGCGACCGCGGCGATGCTGACGCTCGCCGCATCGGGATCGGAGGCCGCGGCCGCCGTCGTCAGCCGGATCGTGGTCGAAGGCAACCAGCGGGTCGATGCGGAAACCGTGCAGGCCTATGTCCTCGTCCAGCCGGGCGAGAATTTTACGCCCGAGGATGTCGATGAATCGCTGAAGGCCTTGTTCGATACCGGGCTGTTCGCCGACGTGCAGATCAACCAGGGCGGCGGCGCGCTGGTCGTCACGGTGGTCGAGAACCCGATCATCAATGAGGTCGCCTTCGAGGGAAACAAGAAGTTCAAGGACGAGGTGCTGGTCGGCATCGTGCAGTCGGAGGAGCGCGGCGTCTTTACGCGCGCCAAGGTGCAGGCCGACGTTCAGCGGATCCTGGAGCTCTATCGCCGCGGCGCGCGGTTCCAAGCTTCGGTGGAACCGCAAATCATCGAGCTGTCGGAAAACCGGGTGAACCTGGTGTTCGAGATCGGCGAGGGCCCGAAGACCGGCGTCTCCAGCATCAGCTTCATCGGCAACCAGGCGTTCGGCGACCAGCGGCTGCGGACTGTCATCGACACGCGCCAGAGCGGGCTCTTGAGCCTCCTGCGCGCCACGGCGAGCTACGATCCCGATCGGCTCGCGGCCGACGAGGAAAAGCTGCGCCGCTATTACCTGAACCGCGGCCATGCCGACTTCCAGGTCGTGTCCTCGGTGGCGGACCTCGATCGGGAGCGGAACACGTTCTTCATCACCTTCACCGTCGAAGAGGGGCCGGAGTATCGCTTCGGCCAAATCTCGGTCGATTCCAGCGTTCCCGGGATTGATGCGGCCGCCTTGCAGGATGCCGCCACCACCGATGAGGGCGACATTTTCTCCAATGCCGAGGTCGAGGAATCGGTCGAGGAGATTACGCTTGAGCTCAATCGCGCTGGCTATCCCTTCGTGCAGGTTCGTCCGCGGCTGGACCGCGATCCGACCAATTTGACGATCGGCGTCACCTACATTCTCGACGAAGGCGCGCGCACCTATGTCGAGAGGATCGACGTTCGCGGCAATACGCGGACGCGGGAATATGTCATTCGCCGCGAGTTCGATATCGCCGAGGGCGACGCCTTCAATCGCGTGCTGATCGACCGCGCCGAGCGGCGCCTCCGCAATACCGGCTACTTCAGCGATGTGCGCATATCCACCGAACCGGGTGCGTCGCCCGATCGCGTGATCGTCGCCGTCGACGTTGTCGAGCAAGCGACGGGCGAGTTCTCCTTCGGTGTCGGCTATTCGACCGCGGAAGGCATCATCGGCGACGTGTCGCTGACCGAGCGCAATTTCCTGGGCAGGGGCTACGCCACGCGGGTGGCGGTCGGCGGCGGCTCGAATTCGCGCACTTATGAGTTCAGCTTCACGGACCCGTATTTCATGGGCCGCCGCATTTCTGCCGGCCTCAACGTGTTCCGGCGCGAATACGACGAGGGCAGCTTCCGGTCCTACGACTACGAGACGACCGGCGGCGGCGTGAGCTTCGGGTTCCCGATCACCGAGGATTTCAGCATCTCGACGGGCTATCAGATCGAGGTCCGCGACATCCACGTCGATGATGACGACTGCGATTACAACGACGGGAATTCCCAGAACGATGAGGACAACGTCTCGCTCGCCATTTGCGACGCGCAGGACGACCCGGTCGTCTCCTCCGTATTCTACTCGCTGATCTACGACACGCTCGACAATCGCCGCGACCCGCGCGATGGCGTCTACGCGAAATTCACGCAGGAATTCGCCGGCGTTGGCGGCGATGTGAGCTTCCTCCGCACGACCGGCTCCGCGGCCTATTACCAGGAGCTCCTGCCTGACCGCGACGTGATCGGCTTCGTCAAGGTGCAGGGCGGGCACATCACTGGCATCGGGGAGGACGTCCGGCTTCTCGACGCCTTCTTCAAGGGCGGCGAGACGGTTCGCGGCTTCGAGAGCTCAGGTTTCGGGCCGCGTGATCCGGAGACCGGCGATTCGATCGGCGGCAAGGTCTACGCGGCCGCAACCGCGGAGGTTCAGTTCCCGCTTCCCCTGATCCCGCGTGAGATCGGCTTCAAGGGCGCCTTCTTTGCCGATGCGGGTACACTCTTCGAAACGGATGCGAATCTCGACTACCCCGACACGGAGCGGGTCGAACCAGCCCCGCTCGACGACGCGTCGTTGCGGTCATCCGTCGGCGGCTCGATCATCTGGGCGTCGCCGATCGGTCCGCTCCGCGCCGACTTTGCCCATGTTCTGAGCTCGGAGGAATACGACGAGGAGCAGTCGTTCCGGTTTAGCGGCGGCACGCGCTTCTGAGGCACTGGATGGCCGGGGCAACAACCACCGGCCATCTTCTCGGTCAGGCGCCATGCATGACACCCGGTTTCTTCGGGCCCCCGCTCCGCTCCCGCTGAAGGACGTTGCGGAGTTCGTCGGGGCCAGGCTCGTCAGAGGCGATCCAGACGCATTGATCCGGGGCGCGGCTCCGCTGGAGTCCGCCGGAGTCGGGGACCTCAGCTTCCTCGACAATCCAAAATACGTAAGATTTCTCGCTAGCGCCCAAGCGACCGCTTGTCTTTGCCAGCCGCTCTATGCGGAGCGCGTGCCGGCGCATGTCGGCGTGCTGGAGACGGCCGAGCCTTACCGCGCCTACAGCTTGTATTTGGCGACGGCCTATCCGGCGGCGCTGCGTCCTTCGGGGTTCTTCAAGGCGCCTGATGGCGGGCTTGCACGCGGAACGATCCATCCCGAGGCGCATCTGGAGAGCGACGTTCGCGTCGAGCCTGGAGCGGTGATCGGCGCACGGGCGGAGATCGGTCGTGGCACTGTGATCGCAGCGGGAGCGGTGATCGCCGAAGCCGTCGCGATCGGGCGGGACTGCCACATCGGCCCGAACGCCACGATCCAGCACGCGCTGATCGGGAACCGCGTCATCATCCACCCTGGCGTCCGCATCGGGCAGGACGGGTTCGGCTTCGCCATGGGGACGCGCAGCCACATGAAAGTTCCTCAGATCGGGCGCGTGATCATCCAGGACGACGTGGAGATCGGCGCCAATACGACGATCGATCGGGGGGCCAATCGCGACACGGTTGTCGGCGAGGGAACCAAGATCGACAACCAGGTGCAGATCGGACACAACGTCGAGATCGGCCGGCACTGCATCATCGTCGCTCAGGTCGGCGTATCCGGTTCCGCGACGATCGGCGACTTCGTCGCCCTTGGTGGCCAGACCGGCGTCAACGGCCATGTCCGTATCGGCGACGGCGCGCAGATCGCGGCCGTAAGCGTCGTGCATGGCGACGTGCCCGCAGGCGCACGCTGGGGAGGCGTGCCCGCCCGCCCGGTCGGCGAATGGTTCCGGGAGATCGGGGCGCTGCGGAGGCTGGCGCGCGGCAATCGTGGCGGCTAAGCAGGTCCAAGCTGAGCAAGAGCGGGTCGCGGGGGTCGGTCGCCGATGGCTGGAGAGATGAGGACGCTTGAGGCGGCCGACATCAACAGGGTCATGCGGGCCCTGCCGCACCGCTATCCATTCCTGATGGTCGACAGGATCCGCGACATCGACGGCGACGATTCCTGCGTCGGCATCAAGAACGTGACCATCAACGAGCCGCACTTCATGGGCCACTTCCCGGAGCATCCCGTCATGCCGGGCGTGCTTTTGATCGAAGGAATGGCGCAGACGGCGGGCGCGCTCTGCGTGCTGGCTCAGGCTGGGTCGGCGCGGCCGAAGCTCGTCTATTTCATGACCATCGACAAGGCGAAGTTCCGCAAGCCCGTCATCCCGGGGGACGTGGTGGAATACCATGTGCGGAAAATCCGGCGCCGGGGCAACATTTGGCGGTTTTCGGCTGAAGCGAAAGTGGAGGGGCTCAAGGTCGCCGAGGCGGAGGTCAGCGCCATGCTGGTGGACGGCTGATTTGGCCGAAATTCACGCGACCGCCATCGTCGAAACCGGTGCGGAACTGGCCGAGAGCGCGACGGTGGGACCCTATTGCGTAGTTTCGGCCGGGGCTCGGCTCGGCGAGGGCGTGCGGCTCCACAGCCATGTGGCGGTGGGCGGCGCGACTGCGATCGGCGCCGAAACCCAGGTTTTCCCTTTCGCCAGCATCGGCCTCCCGCCGCAGGATCGCAAGTATCGGGGCGAGGCGAGCCGGCTTGAGATCGGGCGGAACTGCACGATCCGCGAGCATGTGACGATCAATCCGGGGACCGAAGCGGGCGGGCTCCTCACCCGGATCGGCGACGACTGCCTGCTGCTTGTCGGCGCGCATGTCGCCCATGATTGTGTGCTGGGAAACGATGTCACGCTCGTCAACAACGCCACCTTGGCGGGTCATTGCCGGATCGGCGATCACGCGATCCTGGGCGGGCTTTCCGCGGTCCACCAGTTCGTCCGCATCGGCGAGTATGGGTTCGTCGGCGGCATGTCGGGCGTGGAAAACGATATCATTCCGTTCGGCTCGGCCATCGGCAACCGCGCGAGCCTTGGCGGCCTCAACATTGTCGGGCTGACCAGGCACGGCTTTTCGCGCGACGCGATTCACAGCCTGAGGCGGGCATACCGCATGCTCTTCGCTCCGGAGGGCACGCTGAAGGAACGCCTGACGGATGTGGAGGCGGAATTCGCCAGCGACGAGAACGTCCGCAGGATCGTGGCTTTCGTCCGCGAAGGCGGTGACCGCGCCATCTGCACGCCGCGCTTGCGGGGCGCCGATTCCTGACCGGCCGTCCATCCGCGTGCGCGCCGGCGAGCCGGTCGCCATCCTGGCCGGCGGCGGACGGCTGCCGTTCCTGGTCGGCGCCGCCGCCGCCAAGGCCGGGCGCGAGCCGATCGTGATCGCCATCGCCGGCGAGGCGGAGCCAGCCGGTTTCGCGCCCCTTCCCGTGCATCTGCTCCATTGGGGCGAGATCGGACGCCTGTTCCGGCTCCTGGAGGAGAGCGGGTGCCGCGAAGCCGTGCTCATCGGCAGTATCCTGAAGCGCCCCGACTTCCACGCGATTCGCCCGGACCTCGGTGCGGTGAAGCTCATTCCGCGGATCCTGCGGCTCATGCGGCGCGGCGACAACGGCCTGTTGAGCGGCGTGGCGGAAATATTCGAGGATCATGGCGTGCAGATCCTCAGCCCTTTGGACGTTGCCCCTGATCTCGCGCTGCCGCAGGGGTTACTGTTCGGCGGTGCCGTTGCAGATGCCCGCCACGACATCGATCAGGCGCTCGACGCCGCGCGGGCGATCGGCCGGCTCGATGTCGGCCAGGGCGCCGTCGCCGTGCGGGGCCGGGTGGTGGCCACGGAAGATGCGGGCGGAACCGACGCGCTTCTCCGAC
>JACCSN010000162.1 GCA_013812985.1 Hyphomicrobiales bacterium
CTTGCTGGGCATCAGACCCATGGGTGTATCGCTCTTTCCCGTCGGAATGCGCAAACCCTCTTTGAACTGGTGCGCCAAAGCGGCGGCGGTGCAACAATCATTGTCGAGCGTTAGAATCGTGGTGCGCTCGGCGTCACCCGCGTCAATTGTCGGATGCCCTTCACGCTTGGGGCCGCCGAGGTGATCCCCCGGCGGCGGTATCGCGGCAGGCGCTCAGCTGGGCTTGTCCCCGCGGGAGCTGCGGATCAGGCGCATCAAAGTGTCATCATCACGCTCGCCCGGCAGGCGCGCCTGCTGAAGCCGGTCCCAAAGCTCATCGCTGATCGGGACCAGCCAGTTGCCGTCGTCTTCACGGGTTCCGGTCGATCGGAACGAGAACCCTGCCAGATCCGCAATGGCCTGGTAGGTGGCTTCGCTGACGCGGATGGTTTTCATCTCCGCCTCCATCAACCCGAGACCCGGTAGACCCGGCCTCTGCCCCCAATTTTGTCGGACGTGACAGTCAGGCCGAGCTTCTTCTTCAGGGCTCCCGCGATCGCGCCGCGGACGGTGTGGGCCTGCCAGCCTGTGGCGGCGACGATCTCGTCGAGGCTGGCGCCCTCCGGCTGTTGCAGCATGGCGACGAGCTGCGCCTGCTCCGTGTCCGGCCGGGTATTGCGCACTTGCCCGGCTGCTGGCGTTGTCAGCGGGGCTTCGGGCTTGGCGGGCTCGTCTGCCCGGTCGTTCGCCTGCCCGCCTGCTCTGGCGGCCTGTGCGGGCGTGTTTGCCTGCTGGTCGACCTCCATCGCCTTGAGGGTCTCGTCAGGGATCGCAACGCGGCACAGAAGCATGCGTGGCGGGCCGAGATCGTCCTGTTGACGGCCGACGGGCTCGGCACGGTCGAGATCATGCGGCGGACCGGCAAGTCGAAGACCTGCATCTGGCGCTGGCAGGAGCGCTTCGCCGAGGAGGGCTATGAGGGTCTTTTGCGCGACAAGACTCGGCAACGGCATTGTGCCCGGCGCGATTAAGACGGACATCAACCGGGACGCCTGGAGCACGCCGTTGGTCGAGCGTCAGCTGCTGAGCCTCATCCCCTACGGCCGCGTCAGCGATCCGGAGGACGGCGGCATGCCGCTCTATCCAGGCTTCTATGAGAACGGCTGAAACGTCTGCGACCGGGTCGGAGATCCGGGGGCATTCGAGCGAGATCAATACACGCCGATCAGAGGTTACGCCCTGATCGGCGATTGCCACGGACCCGCTCTGGTTTCCAAGCACGGCAGCGTCGATCGGTCCTCTCTACGCCGCTTCCATGCAGATCCGGTTCTTTGCTGAATACTCCACCTCGACACGAGAGGCTTCTTTTCGCTTTCACCTGCCGGGGACCACGAAGCGAGCCGCAGCTATCTCAGCGGTACCGACATTCAGCGCACAGAGTTTGCCAACGGCAGCAAACGTGTCGGGGTTAGGGACTTCATGCCGGTCGCGCGACGGCCCGAAAGCCGCCACCCACTACTATGTCCGCCTGAATGCACCGGCTCGGTGGTGCGCATCCGCAAGGCGCAGTAAGCGGAACGAAAACCCCTCCCGACACAGTTCTTCAGTGAGCGCATTTTGCGTAGCTCTGTGGATCCCCGATGAGTCTCCTCGACCGCCTTCTGGCCAGCCTCGAGGTTCGCGTGAACGCCTTCGCGATCTGCGAGGTGCATCACGGCTGGTCTCTCGTGCTCGATGGGACGCCAACGCCGCTGATCCACTACGTGCTGAAGGGGTCCGGCATTCTCCGGCCGGAGCAAGGCCCTGCGATCAGGTTCGCTGCGCACAACTTCATCATTCTCCCTCCCCGCATTCGCCATACCCTCGAAGAGCTCGACGGCGTGGACCTGCAACAAGTCCGTGGGATGGACGATGGCGTTGCGTTGGCCGACGGCCTCTTGGCTATATCCACGCCGGGTGACGCGGCGAGCGATGCGCCGAATATCGTGACTGCATGCGGCACGATCAAAGCGACCTATGGCGGCTCTCTCGGGCTTTTCGATGGGCTGCGCGAGCCCATTGCCGTCAGCCTCGGTGAAGACGATCCATTGCGGGGCGCCGTCGAGGCCCTGCTCGCGGAGCTTGCGTCGCCGAGCCTGGGGTCGCGCGCCCTTGCGGAAGCGCTCCTGAAGCAGTGCCTGATCCTGCTCGTCCGGCGGATGGCTGATGACGAGGCGGCCAAATCCGGATGGCTGCTCGGGGCCGCAGACCCGCGGCTGGTCGAGGCCGTTATCACAATGCTGGAAAATCCCGCACGCGAACATACGCTGGCGTCGCTGGCTGCCTCGGCAGGGATGAGCCGGTCCGGCTTTGCCGCCCGTTTCGCAGTCGCTTTCGGCCGTTCCCCGATCGGGTTCCTCAAAGGTGTCCGCCTGCTCCAGGCGACGCACCTCCTGGAGAGGACCGATCTGCCGATCGGCGCCGTAGCTTGAAGCGTAGGATACGAAAGTCGGACGTATTTTTCGCGCGCGTTCAGGGCGGCATACGGAACCGATCCACAGTCCTTCCGCGCCGCTCGCCGACGCTGAACACGAACTGCTGCCTTGGATGATGCGGCACATATCTGAGGACGATCCGGCACATAACTGCTTATTCACACGAGCGTGACGGCCGCGATCACTTCGGTCCACCTTCCGGCGGAACCTTATCCGAATGGTTCTGTTGGCCGGAAGGATCCACATCGCTGCGTCACACATGCCGACGCAAGTGGACTCAGGTAGATCATGACCGATCCGCGCAACAAGTCCAGCGCGCGCGATGCGATTTTCCGGGCGAAAGGGGATCATGCCTTGAGCTTTCCGAAAGGCCGCACCGCCCTGCCGCTGATCGACCCCGTGAACGATTTCCTGTCGGGGGGTGGAGCCGCGTGGGACCTGACGAAGGCGACGGTCCAGATGCACGGCGTCATCGGAAACCTGAAGCTCTACCGGTCACGCTCTCCGTCAGTTCACGAGTAGACTGCGGCGGACAGCTTGTGAGAGCACAGGCCCGCAGAATAACGCACAATGAATCAACATTAGGAAAGGGAGGTCAGAACAGATTTTGCGACTACCCAGACAGAACGCTGACGGCGCGACTTCCGCGCATTCTTTAACCTGGACGAAAGGGATGACTCCATGTGCAATCAACACGATAGGCAGCCGACCGACCGCCGCTCGTTTCTGAAGGTTGCGACGGCCGGTAGTTTGGTGGTCGCTGCCGGCAGCCTGACCACAACGGCGGCTCGGGCGCAGGCCGTGGGGCCGGAGCAGGCCGAGCAGATCATTCAGGATTGGCCCGAGACGGCGACGATGGCTGCCAAGGCCATGATCGAAAAATATGGCGCGCCGGCCGAAGCAACGCCGAGCCTGCTGATCTGGTACAAGAACGGACCCTGGAAGCGCACGGTCGTCTACAAGGAGGAGATCGATCACGACTTCCCCATGCCGCACAAGGACGTGCTGGAGCAGTTCATCGATTACGAGGTGCCGCCCGATTATTTCGACGATCTGGCGCACTATGATGGCAGCGTCATCGTCGAGCGCACCAAGGGCGAGATTTCCGCACGCTGCGACAAGGAAGGCGCGAACTTCCTCGCCCTCAATCTGGCCAACGATATCGTCAAGGGGAACAAGAGCGTGGAGGAGGCCCGGCAGTCCTATGGCGAGGCCATGATGCAGATGATGCAGGGCAGTCCGCCGGAATCCACTCAGAAGCTGACCTTTGACGTGCCGAAGGCCAATGCCGGCGATTCCGACAAGGCGATCATCGATAAGGGATAGGCAAAGCTCGATTAAACGGCGGGAGAACGAGGCCAGTATATTCAAGCCTTGACATCGGCTCCCCCCGACTGTCCATTGCTGTTTTCTTACCATCAGCCTTCCCTTTAGGTGCGCAAAGCAGAGCGAGGAAATCCGAATATGCATCCAGCGCCTCAGTCGGATCACATGGATTGGAAGGCTGCATTATGGGCCGGACTGATCGCAGGAGTGGTCTT
>JACCSN010000190.1 GCA_013812985.1 Hyphomicrobiales bacterium
CAGGCCATGCCGACAACTGCGGGAATCACGCTTCCGGCTTTGTAGGCATTGAATGTGCTGAGCGACACCCCGAGGAAGTCTTTCGCTTCCTGATTCGACATCCGAAGGGATTTCTGCCAGTCGATCAGTTCGGCGCGACCGAATGGCCGTTGCTCCGCGGCAAGCTTTTCAAGGTGGACCGCGTCGATCGCCAAATCACCATCCCGGGTCGCCCCAAATGATTGCTGCGCCGTGTTCAGCCACGTGCGCGATGCTGAAGGTATCAGGGTCCCGGAGCGGAGCGAGGATGTCGCCGCCCGTAGCGATCCAGCCGGCGAGGTTCACTTCGGTCTGCTGGCCGTCAGTCCAGAAGATCATCAGGACTGGTCCGAACAAAGTCTTCGTGATCGACCTGATGCGGGGCGCCTTCGGCTGCTTCCGGTTGTTTTTCATGTCGCGGTCTCAGGCGATAGGGAAGCGGGGATTAACGGTTCCACTCCGCTGCGATCACGCTCTTGTTCGCCGCAGCCCAAGCCATCACCGCCTTACGCGCCTTGGAGGTTCCGGCAGCTCGCGCTCAGCCCGGCTGGGTTCAATCGACCCGCGTGTCGCGATAAACCTCGGAGAGCGCCAGAGAGATGCCGAGCGGCGGGATCTCGATGCGAGCGTCGCCGCCGCTCAGGCGCCTCGGCTCGAATGTGTCCAGCCGCGCGAAGACGGTCGCCTCCCGCCGATCCTGCGCCAGCACGACGTAGTGGGTCAGGCTTTCGATGCGGGTGTAGAAATCCCGCTTCCGCACCATGTCGCGGCGGACAGAGCCCGGCGACAGCACTTCGAAGGCGGCAAGGACATCGAATGTCCAGATCGCCGCGTCGTCGGACGGCGGCATGATCATGACATCCGGGACGACCTCGTTATGAGCGTCGCGCCGCACGCGCGTGCCGATGCCGATGAGGGGCTGCCACGACCCGCCATTTTCACGTCGCGCTGCGTAAAGCTGATCGATCAGATTGCCGATGACGATCTGGTGCGTCTTCGTCGGGGTGGCTTGCACGATCGCCTCTCCGTCGATGAGCTCCCACTTCTCCCAATCCGGCCGATCGGCGAGAAAGGCGTGAAACGCCTCCGCCGTCATGCGGTAGTCGTCGCGGGACACTTCGCTCATGGCTTCCGACCCGCTTGAACCACCTGATTTCCAATACGGCACGGCCAGCCGCCGCGTCAACGAAGGCTCGCCATGACCATCGCACCCGCGGCGCCGGCGCCCCGCCCTCTCGCCTCCGCCGATCTCGGCCTCTACGCCGGCACTGTGCTCGTCTGGGGCACGACCTGGCTGGCGCTCAAGTTCCAGCTCGGCGCCGTCGACCCCCAGGTCTCGATCGTCTGGCGATTTCTCATCGCCGCGCCGCTCATGTTCCTCATCTGCCGGATTGCCGGCGCCCGCATTGTGTTCCCACTGAAGACTCATCTGCGCTTCGCAGGGCTCGGCCTCTTCCTCTACTCGACGAATTTCATCCTCTTCTACAATGCCGGGCATTACGTCGTGTCCGGCCTGCTTTCGGTGATCTTCTCGCTGGCAGCGATCACCAACATCGTGATGGCGGTGCTTTTCCTCGGCGACAAGCCGCGTCCGCGCGTCGCCCTCGGCGCGTTGTGCGGCCTCGCCGGCGTCTTTCTGATGTTCTGGCGCGATTTCGCCGGCAGCGACATCGCCGGCGGGCCGACGGTGGGCCTCTTGCTCGGCGTCCTTGGGTGCCTGTCCTTCTCCACCGGCAACATGATCTCCGCCAGGGTTCAGCGCGACGGCATCCCCGTCCTTTCCGCCAATGCGTGGGGCGTCAGCTACGGGGTGCTGGTCAACGCCGTCGTGGCGCTCGCCGCGGGCAGCGCGTTCACGGTCGAGCCGACCGCGCGCTATCTCCTCAGCCTGCTCTGGCTGGCGATCCCCGGCTCCGTGCTGGCTTTCTGGATGTACCTGGAGCTGCTCGGCCGCATCGGCGCCGACCGCGCCGCCTATACGACCGTGCTGTCGCCTGTCCTGGCGCTCCTGATCTCCACTTTCGTGGAGGATTTCCGCTGGTCGGGGCTGGCCATCGCCGGGCTCGTCTTGGTCGCCGTGGGCAACGTCCTGGTGCTCCGGCGGGAGCGGAGCTGAGAGGCGTCAGGCCGCCGCCGCGCTGATGTTCGGCGAGCCCAAGCTCGCCAGGATGTGCTCCACCAGCGCGTCGGCGAGCGGCGTGTCGGCGGAGGCGGAGCGCAGCACGCCGATCTCGGCATAAGGCAGCCGCGGAAAACCGTCTTCCACCCCGAGAATGCGCATGCCGGGCTGCACGGCGGAATGGGGCAGGACCGAAACCGCGAGCCCGGCCAGGACGGCGGCGCTCACGGCGCTGGCGTTCCAGCTGCAGAAGGCGACGCGGTTCGCCCTTCCCTTCTCCGCCAGGCAGGCGAGCGCCGTGCGCCGCCAGTCGCAATGCGTGCTGCCCAAAGCCAGCGGCAGCGGCACGTCCTCATGCACATTGTGCCGTTCCGACGTGACCCAATAGAGCGGCTCGCGGCGCGCGATAACCGGCGTGTGGTGGTCGCGCGCGGGAACGTGCGTGATGATGGCGATGTCGATTTCGTCCTGGTGCAGGGCCTGGACCAGCATCGGCGTCGGCGCGCACGTGACGGTGAGCTCGGCGAGCGGCCGGCTGGTCGAAAAACGGCCGAGGATTTCCGGCAGGAACGCGGCATAATCGTCCGGCGTGCCGAGACGCACGGTGCCGGCGTTCGCGTCGTCGATGAACGCGGCGACCGTCTCCGCCTGCAGCTTCATGATTCGCCGGGCATAGGGCAGCAGCCGCTCGCCTTCGGCCGACAGGCGGCTGGCGCGCCCTTCGCGCAGGAAGAGCGGCTTGCCGATCCGCTCCTCCAGCCGCCGCATCTGCATGGACACCGCGGACTGGGTCTTCGCCACCACGTCGGCGGCGCGGGTGAAGCTCCCGGTCTCGGCGATGGCGATGAAGGTGCGGAGGTGGTCGGGATCGAGATATGCCACCATGAGCGGAATCCTATCCATCATCATTGCTGATTGGATCGATGATGAACATTCGTTGGCCTCATCGGTCAAGCGGCTGCATGAAGGCACGCCCGCAAAGTACGGGTGTTTGGACCAGAGAAAGGAATTCTTCATGACACGGGGCCTATCCGACCTGAAGGGGCGGAGTTCAGGGCCGTACGACCTCTTCGCAGCGGGCCGTCCGGTCTGGAGTTTTGTGAAGGTCGTAGCGCAGCGAATCCGCAACCGCCGCGCCGTCGTGACGCTCCTCAACTGGGACGACCACGCGCTCAGCGACATCGGCCTGACGCGCGCCGACGTGCACCTCTCGCTCGCCCTCCCGTACCGCGAGGACCCGTCGACGCGGCTGATGTTCTGGGCGCTGGAGCGCCGCTCGGCCCGGTTGCTGCGTATTCGCGAGCTGGACGAGCCGGCGGCGGGCGCTCAGCTCCGTCTGGTCTCCGGCCGCAAGCGGTCGAGCATCGCCTCCACCTCGCGCTGATAGGCTTCGCCAAGGCGAAGTCCGGGCTCGAGCAACTCGCCGAAGACGTTCTGGCCGGGGGCTCCCGCTCCCGGCCCTTCCCCGGCCGCAGCCGCCGGCCCCTTCATCGCCTCTCCGACGGCTTTCTGCCAGGCGGCCGTTCCGGCCTGGAACGCCGCCAGCCCTGCCCGCATCATCTCGCCTTGCGCGCCTGCCAGCGGATCGGCCGCCCCGCGGTCACCGGCTGCCTGCTCCTCTTCATAGCGGTCGAGCGGCCCCTTGGCT
>JACCSN010000243.1 GCA_013812985.1 Hyphomicrobiales bacterium
GAGCGCGCCCGCTTCGACAAGATGCTCGGCTCCGAACAGATCGGCACGCTGATCATGGCGCTCGGCGCCGGGATCGGCAAGGACGAGTTCAATCCCGACAAGCTGCGCTACCACAAGATCATCATCATGACCGACGCCGACGTGGACGGCGCCCATATCCGCACGCTGCTCTTGACCTTCTTCTTCCGCCAGATGCCGGCGCTGTTCGAGCGCGGCCACCTCTTCATCGCGCAGCCGCCGCTCTACAAGGTGACCCGCGGCAAGTCGGAGCAATACATCAAGGACGAGCGGGCGCTGGAGGATTATCTGGTCGGCGGCGGCCTCGACGAGGCGGTGCTGACGCTCGCCACCGGCGTCGAGCATGCCGGGCCGGATCTGCGCGCCATCGTCGACGAGGCGCGCCAGATCCGCCAGATCCTCGACGGCATGCATTCCCGCTACGACCGCGGCGTGGTGGAGCAGGCGGCGATCGCCGGCGCGCTCGATGCGGCGCTGATGCAGAAGCCCGAGCAGGCGATCGAGGCGGCGTCCTCCATCGCCCGGCGGCTCGACATCCTGTCGGACGAGACGGAACGCGGCTGGACCGGCAGCTTCGACGCGGAGCGGGGCCTGGTCTTCGAGCGCACGCGCCGCGGCGTCGCCGAAGCGCACGTCATCGACCCGGCGCTCATCGCCTCGGCCGACGCGCGCCGCCTCGACGCGCACGACGACAATTTGCAGGCCATCTACCGGCAGCCCGCCAGCCTCCGCCGCAAGGGCGCCGAGACGCCGGTCTACGGCCCGCGCGACCTCCTGGAAGCCGTCTTCGCCGCCGGCCGCAAGGGCATCGCCCTGCAGCGCTACAAAGGGCTTGGCGAGATGAACCCCGGCCAGCTCTGGGAAACCACGCTCGACCCGAACGTCCGCTCGCTCCTGCAGGTGAGGGTCCGAGAGGCCGACGAGGCCGACGACATCTTCACCAAGCTGATGGGCGACGAGGTGGAGCCGCGCCGGGAGTTCATCCAGGCCAATGCGCTGAGCGTGGCGAACCTGGATGTTTGATTGCCGCCGCCACCGCGATTTGCACGAAGGGCGCTCCGCTGGCTGAAGCCCGAGCGCGCCCGTTCGATCGCGCCGCGCTGGAAGCGGCTTTTGAACGTATCGGGCAGATAGCGGTGCTTTCCGGCAAGATAGTCGAAATATCAGTATACGGCGGCTCGGCCCTGGCTGAACGACGGTGTCAAGGGGTTCCTAAGCCGCGCGGACGCGGAGCCAGGCGCGAAATCACTGTTTCGCTCGTTTCCCGCCGAGAACGCGACGGGGCTTCGTGTGCTGGTGGCATCTCCCGGCTACTTGTTCGCGATGAAGTGTCTGGCGATGAGGATTGGGAGCGCTTCGGATCGAGGCGATGTTGATGATATCCGACACCTTGCCGAAATACTTGGGCTTAGAACGCTTGCGGAAGCGATCGACATGGTGTCGCGCTACTATCCCGCCGAAGCCCTCCCGCCCAAGACGCGGTTCGGCCTTGAGGAAATATTCGGTGCAGGTGAAGCATGCAACGGTCTACCTTCCGGCCGCTGAGCATCGCCGAGATTGCCGAGCGAGCTTCGCGCGGGACGCAGTTGTTCGATCTGGCTGTTCGCGAGTTTCTCGACTCGTGGCAAACCCTGTCGCGCGATCAGCGGGCGGACGCTTTGGCGGAAAAGCCGGTTCCGGTCGGCCCAGTGCAGGACGCCTACCTCGCCGCGGTGGCCGAGCATTTGGCTTCGATCGACCGCATCGATGCACCCGATTGGACCGAGGCGGCAGATCGTTTTCTCCGCAAGCCGTTCTTCGCCGGCGGCCTCGAATCGTTGAAGGCCATCCTCATCGTCGAAAGCCCGTCAGCGTTTCGCCGACGCCTGATCTTCATCAGCGCCGACGGGCTTTCCCGCCCCCGCCGCGCGATTGTCAAGGAGGATAGCGTGTCCGTCGATCCGGCAAATCGCACGACAGTCTCGTGAGACTTCGCCCATGGCTGCGGCGGCGACGATCCCGCTCAGTTTCGACTTCGACCAGGTGCGTGACGTGCTGAAAGCTTTGTTGCTCAATAGATATCCCGCGAGCATCTGAGGTCAAATGTCCAAAGCACTCGATGACGCGAGAATCGACCGAGCCGCCGGCGCGCTTCTCGGCCTGGCGGTCGGCGACGCGGTCGGGACGACGGTGGAGTTCAAGCGGCGCGGGTCGTTTCCGCCCGTCGCCGACATGGTGGGCGGCGGGTCGTTCGGACTGAAGCCGGGCGAGTGGACCGACGATTCGAGCATGGCGCTCTGCCTGGCCGCCAGCCTCATCGCAACAAAGGGCGAACTCGGACCCGGCGGACCTGATGCGCCGCTTCTTTCGCTGGTGGCGGCAGGGCGAGAACTCGGTGACCGGGGGCTGCTTCGACATCGGCCACGCGACGCAGGCCGCGCTGCGGCGCTTCGAGGAAACCGGCGAGCCGCTGGCCGGCTCCGACGACGAGCACTCGGCCGGCAACGGCAGCATCATGCACCTGGCGCCGGCGGCGGTTGTGGCGCTGGACGACGAAGACCGCGCCGCAAGGGACCGCCTGGCTGCAATCGCGGACGACCCTTGGCGCGGCCGAGTGCCTCGACGCTTCGGAATGGCTGGCCCGCGTTCTTTTTCGCGCGATCGGAGGCGCGGGCGAGGCCGCGATGT
>JACCSN010000254.1 GCA_013812985.1 Hyphomicrobiales bacterium
CCGGCGCCGGCGCCGCTTCCGACCAGACGATTGCCGGACTCCGCAAGCTGCATTTCGACGACAGCGGGCTTGAAGCCGCCGGGCGGCGACCCTTGCGGCCCCTGATCCTCGCCGAGGATCTGGCGACCGGTTTGCAAGAAGCGCATCCCGAAGCCTTGCTGCAGTTTGATATTAAGGATGATCTGGCTGCGATCGGCGCGAAGGGACTGGACCATTTCGCCGCGCTCTTCGGCGATGCCCCGGCCTCGATCATCGTCAGCGGCGATAGCCTGGAGTTGATCGCGGAGATCGGACGTCGCCTCCCCGGCGTGCGACGGGGCATCGATCCGACCGACAAGCTTGTCGCTCTGCACGGCAGCCGGGGCGTCAAGGCAGTCGAAGCCGAATTGCTCGCCGACCTTCAAGGGCCGACGCGACCGGACACGGTCTACCTCGCGTGGGAATTCATTCTGGAGACGATGGAGGCTGGCCTTGATCTCGTGGATCTTTGTCACAGCAAGGGAAAGCTCGTCGACGCATGGACTTTCACGCTCCACGACCCGACGAACGGATTCAGCGACCGGGAATGGGCGGCGTTTTCGGCCCTGATCGCCCTGAAGCCCGATCAGATCACCACCGACGAGGCGCCGGCTACAGAAGCGGCGTTTCGCAATCGTGTTGATCTGCTGGACCAGGAGCGCGCTTGAGAACGGTCCAAGGTCACCACTCGAGCAACTGGCATTCCGCCGCTGCCTCCTCCCGCAAGAAGGCAAGCTGCTTCGCCAGGCAAGGCGTGCTGGCGATCACCGGCCCGCCCCTCGTAAGGAGCTCGGGCAAGCACGGCAGCTGCACGACCGCGCCGGCTTCCCTGGCGATCAGCGCGCCTGCAAGAACGTCCCAGATATTGACATGCCGTTCATAGTAAAGGTCGGCGATGCCGTCGGCGACCCGCACGAGCCCGACCGCCGCCGAGCCGATGCGGCGATAATCAATCCCCATCTCATGCAGTCGCCGCGTCGTGGCCTGGTAATCGCCGAAGTCCGTGCGGCGGGAATAGCCGAGAATCGACAGCGCCTCGGTCGGCTCGCGGACCTGCGAGACCCGAATGGGTATGCCATCGCGGAAGGCGCCACGATCTGCAATCGCGGAATAGACCCGGTCGTTGGCGGCGTCGAAAACCACGCCGATGCGGATCGCGCCCCCGGCGACATAAGCGATCGATACGCCCCAATGCCGCAGCCCGCGTATATAGTTCGAGGTTCCGTCGATCGGGTCGACGACCCAATAGCCGTTTCCCGAAGCGGCTCCTCCGAACTCCTCGCCCAAAAAGCCGTCCTCGGGGAACGCTTTGCCGAGCGAATCGCGGATCGCCTCTTCGGCACGCCGGTCGACAAGCGTGACAAAATCCTGAACTCCCTTAGCGGTGACGTGGAGACCATCGAGGCCTGAGCTCTCGCGGAACGTCAGCGCATAGCGGCCGACGGTGCGGGCAACATCTTGCGCGCATACAAGATGCCGCTGCAGGTCGCCGATGCCGTCTTCGGCCAGAAGCTCGGGCATCAAGCGGTCGTCCGCCGAACCAGGGAGACCGGAGTGAATTCCACGCGCGCCGGCAGATCTGCCTGCGCCATCCGGCTCGTCAGGAAGTCAATCGCCTTTTGGGCTTGCACATCGCACGGCTGCCGGATCGTGGTCAGGTTGTAGGCGGCCCAGCGCGCTTGCGGAATATCATCATGCCCGACGATCCGGATGCGGCCGGGCAGACGCACGACCGTATCCGTCCTGATCCGATCGACGACTCCGCAGGCCGTGTAGTCATTGATGCAAAACAGCCCGTCGATCCCGCTTCCGACGAGCCGCCCCGCGCCTTCAAAACCGCTGTCATAGTCGTTGAGCGGAATCGGAACGATCCGCGGCTCGATGCTCGCGGCTCGGCACGCGGCCAGAAAAGCGTCGACGCGGCCTCTCGCAGTGTAGGATACCTTCGTTGCCCCCATCACGGCCGGGGACTTCGACCCGGCTTCGATCAACGTGTCGGCCGCCAGCTTCCCGGCGGCCTCATTGTCGGAAATGACGCGGTCGACCGTCGGGATCTCATCGCCCTTGTTGATGAGCACGATGGGCACGCCGTAGGCGGCGCATTCCTCGCAGAGCGAGGTCGGCGGCGCGTCCGAGGTCACCAGGACGCCCGACACGCTGTAATGCAGGAGTTCATCGATGACATGCGTCGGGCTGCGATCGCTGTCGGTCGGCAGCAGGATCGGCCGAAAATTCCGACGGAGCAACGCGCGGGCGATCTCGTCGATCTGCTGAGCGCGGAACGGATTGTCCATGCCGGCCGCGACCACGCCGACAAGATCGGAGCGCTGGTTGGTGAGGCTGCGCGCCAGGTAATTGACGCGATAGCCGAGCTCCTTCGCAGCCTTTTGGACCTTTTCGCGCATCTCGGGCGAAACGCTGGCTTCAGGCGTGAAGGTCCGGGATACGGCGGCGCGCGACACCCCGGCGCGGCGCGCCACGTCGAAGGAGGTCACCTTGCGATCGCGTCCCTCCGCGGAGTTCATGCGGATACTGCCGCGTTTGCGGGCGCCCGCAGCATTTCGGGGCGATCCGAACAAATGCCCAGAACCGGCAGCTGGACGATATCGGCGATGACATCGGCGCGCTCTTCATGCCAGAGCACGATCTGCCGGCGATCGCGATGCGCTCTTGCGACCAAGTCATCGGTGACCAGATCCTGCGGGCGCGGACCGGCATTCTCCCAGCACAGGTGGATGATGTCGGCGCCCGCCCGGTCGGCCAGCGCGTGCGGATCTTGCCGCACGGGCACCAGAATGGACAGGGCATACTCGCAATCGCCGTCGCGCAGTTCGCGCACGAGTTCGGCCTTGAACGAGCCGAGAACCGCGAAACGCTGCTCGTGTCGGGTCAATTCACGCCAGGCGAGCGGACCGGTTCCGAACGCTTTCAGCTCGATGTAGAGGCCGGCGCCGCGCTGTCGCGCCAGCGCGGCCACATCGCTGAACGTTGGAACGGCGACGCCGTCGAGCGCCGATAGCTCCGCGGCGGTCAGTTCGGAGATGCGCTCGTCGACGCCGAACACCCGTTGAAGATGGTCGTCGTGGCTCACCACGCAAACGCCGTCCCGCGTCAGCTGTGTGTCGAGTTCCCACATCGAGGCGCCGAGATCTGATGCCATGCCGAATGCGGCGAGCGTATTTTCGACAGCATGGGCGCTCGCGCCGCGGTGGCCGATCGCCAGCGGAAATGAGATCCGCTTCGGCCAGCCGTAGCGGGCGGCGAATGCGGCACGGCCCATCTCCGTCACAGCCGGACTCCGTTCTCGTCGAAAACGAAGAGCTTTTCGCCGGTCACGCCCCATTCGACCTCGTCATTGACGGCGACATCCCCGCGCACG
>JACCSN010000257.1 GCA_013812985.1 Hyphomicrobiales bacterium
TAGGCCGAGACATGGATCAGCCCGTCGGTCAGGCGCTCCAGCCCGCGCTCGACGGCGAAATAGACGCGGCCGGCCGCCGACGCCTTGTCGAAATGCAGGCTGCCGCCATGGGGGGCGTAGAAGACGGCGACAGGCCGGCCGCGCCGGCGCAGGGTCGCCCCGGCCAGCCGCCCGAAGACGCCGCCCTTGGCGCCATGCGAATGGATGACGTCGGCGCCCATGCGCCGGACTTGTCGCGAGACGGCGACGATGGCCGGCAAGTCGCCAGGGCCGATGGTGCGGCGCATCGGCAGCCGGATGGTCCCGAGCGGCAGGTGCGGTGCCAGGGCCGCCAGACGCTCGGCCTCCAGCGCGCCGCCGGTAGTGGAATCGCAGATCAGGCCGACCGAGTGCCCCGCCGCCGTCTGCGCCCGCGCCAGGTCGGAGATATGACGGAAGACGCCGCCAACCGGGCTCCGCACGACATGAACGATGGACAGCGGATTCCGCACGGCCTGGCCTCCAGCAGCCATGATTAAGGCCGTCGCGCTAAGGCCCGGTAAACGGGCAATGTCGCTTTGGCGAAGCCGCTTGTTCGCCCGGTCTGAAGCGTCCTACGCTTCCGGCCCCGCCACTCGGAAAGAACCATGCCCGAATCTGACCCGGCCTCCAGCCCCTCCCTCTCGACGCGCCTCGCCGTCGTAACCGGCGGGACGCGCGGCATCGGCGAGGCGATCGCGCGGGCGCTCGCCGCCGCCGGCTACCGGGTCGTGGCCGGCGGGGTCGGCGGGGACGAGATCGCCGCCTTCGCGCCCGACCCGCGGATCGAGGCGGTCCAGCTCGACGTGACGGACGACCGGTCGGTCGCGTCCCTCATGGAGCGATGCCCCCGTATCGACGCGCTGGTGAACTGCGCCGGGATCATCGTCCAGCGCGGCGGCGAGTTCGACATCGCGGCGTTCGCCCGCGTCGTCGACGTGAACCTCACCGGCACGATGCGCATGTGCCTGGCGGCCAAGCCGCTGCTCGCCGCCTCGGGCGGGGCGATCGTCAACACCGGCTCCATGTATTCGTTCTTCGGCGCGCCGCACGCGCCAGCTTATTCCGCCTCGAAAGGCGCCGTCGTGCAGCTCACCAAGTCGCTCGCCGCCGCCTGGGCGCCCGACGGCATCCGCGTCAACGCGGTCGCGCCCGGCTGGATCGCCAGCGACATGACGGTCGCCGCCCGCTCCGACCCATCACGCTCGCAAAGCATCCTGGAGCGCACGCCGATGGGGCGCTGGGGCGAGCCGGGCGACGTGGCGGCCGTAGCCCTGTTCCTCCTCTCCGACGCGGCACGCTTCGTCACCGGCGCGGTGCTGCCGGTGGATGGGGGGTATTTGATTCGGTGAGCCGCTTGAAGCGCCTGCCTGGAGCTACCCTCCGCCACTTGTCATCCCGGAAGGCGCGAAGCGCCTTTCCGGGATCCATAAACACCGAAGCGAAGGAGAAAGAATGCCGCCGCCGAATCCATGCAAGGCGCTGGCGTTTATAGATCCCGGTCTTGGCCAGCGGCCAAACCGGGATGACAACCGGATTGGAAACTGCGCCCCTCTCCACGGAAAAAGGATCGGCGCGCCTCCCTCTCCCGTGGGGAGAGGGTGTCGCCGGAGGCGACGGGTGAGGGCGTGCGGCGCGGGAGATTACGCGAAGCCGAGAACGCCGCACCCCCTCATCCGGCTGCGTCCCGCAGCCACCTTCTCCCACGGGAGAAGGCTCCGTCGCTCAGCCTTTCACCGGACCCATGACCCCCCAGGTGTGGCCATAAGGGTCGCGCACTTTTCCCGAGCGGCCGTAGAACTCGTCGGCGAGCGGCCGTATCACCGTCGCCCCGGCCTCCACCGCCCGCTCGAACCAGCGATCCGCATCGTCCACCGTCAGGCTGACGGTGCTCGTCGTGCCGCCCAGCGAAGCCGGGCTGCGCACGCCCGTCATTTCCTCCGGGTATTCGTCCGAAATCATGATCTGCCCGCCATTGACGGCGAGCGTCGCGTGGCCGAGCTTGCCCTCCGCGTCGTAGGTCTCGATCACCTCGGCGGCGAAGGCGCGCTTGTAGAACTCCAGCGCGCTGTAGCCGTCGTTGACCATCAAGTAGGGGCTTACCGGGGCGTATTGCTGCTCAGCCATGCTGTCCTCCTGCGACTGCGACAATACTGTTTTCACATCTGCTGCTAAACGTACCCCTCCTTGTCGTCATGCCATGGCTTGACCATGGCATCCATAGCGCAGCCCTTGCGACTGGTCCTGTCCGTCGCGCCATGGATTGCCGGATCAAGTCGATCAAGTCCGGCATGACGACAGGAGGGGAGAATTGACGCACGTCTCCGACCGTCGTGTCGAGCACGAACCTGACTTGCACCTCGAAACGCCGTAAGGTCGCATTCCACCAGCCAATTCTGGGGCGATCGCAATGATCCACCACGACATGCCGAGCCGCGCCGGCCTGACCGAGACCGCCGACGAAAGGCGCGTCGCCTACCGCCATCCGCAGCCGCGAGAGTCCCCGCCGGAAATCGTCATCCCGGACGCGCTGCCGACCGACGAGCGGCTCTGGGTGCCGCAGGCGGAAAACGTCTGGTTCCGGCCGCTCTGCCTTTCGGCTTCGCGCGGCTACTGGCAGAACGTCCTGCGCGTCAGGAAATCAGGCGTGCTGTCGCGCCATCACCATCCGCAGCCGGTGCACGCCTTCGTCATGAAGGGCAGCTGGCGCTACCTGGAGCACGATTGGGTGGCGACCGAGGGCGCCTATGTCTACGAGGCGCCGGGCGAGACCCACACGCTGGTGGTCGACGAGGATGTTGAGGAGATGATCACCATGTTCCAGGTGAACGGCGCGATGATCTATGTCGATCCGGACGGCAAGGTGCAGGGCTACGAGGACGTGTTCACCAAGATCGACATGTGCCGCAGCCACTTCGAGTCCGTTGGCTTGGGCGCGGATTATGTCGACCGCTTTATTCGCTGATCGCCTGTCCGGAAGCTCACTCGCGTCTTCTGGGGCGTTCCGAAAGGGTGGCGAGCCGCGCGAGTATTGGCTCCTGATTGAGTAGGTTCAGGCTTGTCGAT
>JACCSN010000269.1 GCA_013812985.1 Hyphomicrobiales bacterium
AGACGGCCCTTGCGCGTCTGGCGCGACGTTACGGAATCGAGCCCGGATTTCGCGATGCGCGCGGCGAGGATGTCGTCACCAGCGACGCTACGAACGTCCGGCTTCTGCGAGCCATGGGCGTTGAGGCCGATACCGAGCGGAAAGCCGCGGCCGCTTTGGAGCAAGCTGAACGCGCTGCCTGGGCCTCGGCGCTGCCGCCGGTCGTCGTGGTCCGGCCCGAGGACGACCGCTGCGTCGTCGAGATCGTCGCGCCGGCGGGAACACGCCGGATTGCCTGGCGGCTCGAGATGGAAGACGGCGCGGAGCTAAGAGGCACGGCGGAAAAGCTCGCACCCTTGCGCCGGACCGGCGGCGGATTGGATCGGGAGCAAGTGCAGCTGCTGCTCCCGGGTTTGCCCTGGGGCTATCATCGCCTGCATCTGCCCGAGCTCGACGCCAGCGCCGTCCTGATCGTCACCCCCGGAAAGTGCTGGCTGCCCAAGGGTATGGAGGACGGGGCCGGCCTGTGGGGGATCGCCGCCCAGCTCTATCTGCTCCGCTCGGAGCGAAACTGGGGGATCGGCGATTTCGGCGACCTCGCCCACTTTATCGAGATTTCGGCGGCGAGAGGCTGCCACGTGATTGGGCTGAACCCCCTTCACCAGATGTTTTTGGACAATCCGGAACATGCAAGCCCGTATTCGCCCGCCACGCGGCTCTATCTGAACGCATTGTATATCGATGTGCCGGCGATCCCCGAATTCGCTAGCTCCCCGGACGCACTGCGCTTTGTGGAATCCAGCTCCTTCATGGAGGAGCTGCAAAGCTGCAGATCGGCGCTGTTGGTCGATTACGGCAGCGTGGCCGAGCTGAAGCTGGAAGCCTTACGGATCCTGTTTCGCGAATTCAGCGAGATCGGCGACCCTGCTCGAAGAAGCGCCTTTGCACGGTTCCGAGACGAGCGCGGCAAAAGCCTGGAACGGACTTCCGTCTTCCAGGCCTTGCGGTCTCATTTCGCCAGCGAGGATCCCAGCCTGGCGGACTGGCATCGCTGGCCGGAGGCGTACCGTGACGCCGATTCGGAGGCGGTGAGCCGGTTCGCCGAGGAGCACCGGGCCGAGATCGATATCCTCGCCTGGCTGCAATGGGTCGCCGACGAGCAACTGGGCGCAGCCGCCGAAGTAGCGGCCAGCGCCAGGATGGCGATCGGGCTCTACCGCGACCTCGCCGTCGGCTGCGACCGCTCCGGCGCGGAAACTTGGGCGAATCCGGACGCTTTTCTCGCAGGCGTAGCAGTCGGCGCGCCGCCGGACGTGTTCAATCCCGCCGGCCAGAACTGGGGCCTGCCGCCGTTTCATCCCAGCGCGCTTCGCGAGGAGGCCTATTGCAGCTTCATCGAGCTTCTTCGCGCCAATATGCGCCATGCGGGGGGCTTGAGGATCGACCACGTCATGGGCCTGCAGCATCTCTATTCCATCCCGGAAGGCGAGAACCCGGCGCAGGGCGCCTACGTAAGCTACAATCTGGACGATCTCGTCGGCATCCTGGCGCTGGAAAGCCAACGACATCGCTGCTTCGTCGTCGGCGAGGACCTCGGCACGGTGCCGGAGGGGTTCCGGGAAAGGATGGCCGCGGCCAATATCCTGTCCTACCGCGTGCTTTTCTTCGAGCAGGACTGGGCGAACGAGAGCTTCCTGCCGCCTGGCGCATATCCGCGGCTGGCTTTGGCGGTCGCCGGCAGCCACGATTTGCCGACCTTGCACGGCTGGTGGGAGGGCCGCGATATCGACCTCAAGGCGAGCCTCGGGCTCTATCCGAGCGAGGACGAGGTCACGTCGCAGCGCGCACGCCGGGCGCATGACAAGGCGATGATCCTGGCGGCGTTCCGCCTGGAAGGGCTGGTCGATGAGGACGAGATTTCGGTCGGAGCTTTCGCGCTGGCCGCGCACGAATTCCTGGCTCGAAGCGGAGCGGCGCTGGTCGTGCCGCAGCTCGACGATTTGCTGGATGAGGTCGATCAGGTGAACGTCCCGGCCACATCGATCGAGCATCCGAATTGGCGACGGAAATACAACATGACTTTGGAGGAGCTCGCCGGCGCCGACGCTCCCTGGCGCCGCGCGCAAGCCATCACCGCCCTGCGTGGCGCGGCCGGGAAGGACCGAGATGGAGCCTGACAACGACAAGCCGGTCCCGCGTGCCACTTATCGGCTGCAGCTCAACAAGGATTTCGGGTTCGACCAGGCGGCCGCGCTGGCGCCCTATCTGGCGCGGCTCGGCGTCAGCCACGTCTACACGTCGTCGTACCTCCGGGCCCGGCCGGACAGCACGCATGGCTACGACATCGTCAGCCATACGGAGCTGAACCCGGAGCTCGGGGACGCGGAATCGTTCGAGCGCATGGCGGCGGCGTTCCGGCAGAACGGTCTGGGGCAGGTGCTCGATTTCGTGCCGAACCATATGGGCGTCGGCGGCGCCGACAATCCCTGGTGGCTGGACGTGCTCGAATGGGGGCCGCAGTCCGATTATGCGGGCTGGTTCGACATCGACTGGGAACCTGACCGGAACTACCTTCAGAACAAGCTGCTGGCGCCGATCCTTGGCGACCAATACGGCGCGGTGCTGGAATCCGGTGCGCTTCAGCTCCGCTTCGATACCGAGTCCGGATCGCTCGCCGTCTGGGCCTATGACGCGCACAAGCTGCCGATCTGCCCGCTCCATTACGGGCGCATCCTCGGCGACAAGCATCCCGCGCTGGAGCGGCTGGGCGACGCCTTCGCGCATCTCTCCACCTGGCGCCCGCATATCGCCCGCCGCGCTCTCGACCTGAAAGCGGAACTCGCCGAATTGGCGGCGCGCGATCCGGAGGTTGCCGACGCCGTGCGGAAAGCGGTCGGCCGGTTCAACGGGCAGGCGGGGGATTTTGAGAGCTGGGGCCGGCTCGATTCCCTCATCCGCGAGCAATATTGGCGCGCCGCGCATTTCCGCGTTGCCGCCGACGATATCAATTACCGGCGCTTCTTCAACATCAACGACCTCGCCGGGATCCGCATGGAGCTGCCGGAGCTGTTCGACCATGCCCATTCGCTGGTGTTCCGGCACTTGGCGGACGGCACGCTCGACGGGCTGCGGCTCGACCATGTCGACGGCCTGCTCGACCCAAAGGGTTACTGCCTGCGGCTCCGCGAAAAAGCTCCCCGCCCCTTCTATCTCGTTGTGGAAAAGATCCTCGCGCCGCATGAGAGCATCAGGGAGGACTGGGGCGTCGACGGTACCACCGGCTACGAATTCGCCAACCTGGTCACCGGCCTGTTGATCGACCCGGCGGGCGAGGAACCGCTCACGCGCTTCTATGCCGAGTTCACCGGCAGCCACGAGGCGTTCGGCGATATTGTCCGCGACGCCAAGTTGGGGATCATGGAGAACGAGATGGCGAGCGAGCTGAACGTGCTCGCCCGCGACGCCGCCCGGGTGGCGCGCTCGCATCCGCGCACGGCGGATTTCACCAACAACGTCGTGCGGCGAGCGCTGAAAGCCATCATCGCCTGCTTCCCCGTTTATCGCACCTATGTCGACGCCAGCGCCGCGCCGACGGAAGCCGACCGCCGCGATATCGACTGGGCCGTCGCCCAGGCGCGCCGCATCGATTCGGCTCTGGACCCGAGCGTGTTTGAGTTCCTGCACAAGCTCCTGACCTGCGATCTCGTCGCCGAGCCGCGCAGCGGCTTCAGCCGCGTCGCGGTCGTGCGGGTTGCGATGCGGGCGCAGCAATATAGCGGTCCGGTGATGGCCAAGGGCCTCGAGGACACGGCGTTCTACCGCTACAACCGCATGCTGGCGCTGAACGAGGTGGGCGGCCACCCCGACCAGTTCCGAGTCAGCATCGGCGCGTTCCATCACGCCAACGCGCAACGGGCCAAGCGCACGCCGCAGGCGATGCTCTCGACCTCCACGCACGACACCAAGCGCGGCGAGGATACGCGCGCCCGTCTCGCCGTCCTGTCGGAAGTTGCGGAGGACTGGGCACAGCAGGTGCTTCTCTGGAGCCGCATGATTCGCGCCCGCAGCGCATCGTCGGAAGGCGACGCGCCGCCGGACCGCAACGAGGAATACGTCTTCTACCAGCTTGTCCTCGGCGCCTGGCCGCCCGAGCTCGCGCCCGGCAGCCTGGAGGCTGCCGGGGTGGATGCTTTCCGCGTGCGGATCGAGGGCGCCATGGTGAAATCCATGCGCGAGGCGAAAGTCCATACGACCTGGGCCGCGCCAAACAGCGCCTATGAAGACGCGGTCCTCAGGTTCGTGCGTCATGCCCTGGATGCCTCGCGGACAAATCCCTTCCTGGAATCCCTCGCCGGCTTTCAGGGACGCATCGCCCCGCTCGGGATTCGGAACAGCATCGTCCAGGTGGTGCTGAAGCTGACAGTCCCCGGCGTTCCCGACATCTATCAGGGCGCGGAGCTGTGGGATTTCAGCCTTGTCGATCCGGATAATCGCCGGCCCGTCGACTACGCGACGCGCAAGAAGCTGCTCGACGCCATGGACGCTAATGGCCGTTCCGGCCGTCCGGATCTCGCTTCGCTCCTGGAGACCTGGCGGGACGGGCGCATCAAGCTGA
>JACCSN010000275.1 GCA_013812985.1 Hyphomicrobiales bacterium
CTTCCGCGCCGGCATCGGCGCGCGCGGGCGCGAGCTGCGCGAGTCCTGGGAAGGACGGCGCGACGCCTATCGCGAAAGCCATCCGGATCTCGCCGACGCGCTCGAGCAGATGCAGCGCAACGAACTCCCAAAAGGTTGGGACGCCGCCCTGCCGAGCTTCCCGGCGGACGAGAGCGGGCTCGCCACGCGCGAATCCTCGGGCAAGGTCCTGAACGCCATTGCCGAGCGCTATCCTTGGCTCGTCGGCGGCGCGGCCGACCTCTCCTCGTCGACCAAGACGGATCTCAAGTTCGACGGCGCCGGCAATTTCGAGCCCGGCGGTTACGGGGGCCGCAACCTCTATTTCGGCGTGCGCGAGCATTCAATGGGCTCGATCGTCAACGGGCTCGTGCTGTCGAAGCTGCGCGCCTACGGCTCGACCTTCCTGATCTTCTCTGACTACATGAAGCCGGCAATCCGGCTTGCGGCGCTGATGGAGCTCCCCGTCATCCACGTCTTCACCCATGATTCGATCGGGCTCGGCCAGGACGGGCCGACGCATCAGCCCATCGAGCAACTGATCGGCCTGCGCTCCATTCCGGGGCTGATCGACATGCGCCCGGCCGATGCGAACGAGGTGGCTGAGGCCTGGCGGACGGTCATCCCGCTGAAGCGTCAGCCGGCCTGCTTCGTGCTGAGCCGCCAGAAGCTGCCGACCCTCGACCGGGGACGCTATGCGTCGGCCAAAGGGGTGGCGCGGGGCGCCTATGTGCTTGGCGATGCCGAAGGCGGCGAGCCGGAGGTGATCTTGATCGGTACCGGCAGCGAGGTTGCGCTCTGCGTCGAGGCCTATGAGCAGCTCACAGCCGAAGGCGTGCGCGCCCGTGTCGTCTCGATGCCGTCCTGGAAGCTGTTCGAGCAGCAGGACGAAACCTATCGGCACACCGTCCTGCCGCCGCAGGTGAAAGCGCGGGTGTCGGTCGAGGAAGCATCCACCATGGGCTGGGAGCGCTTCGTCGGAATGGATGGCGCCAAGATCGGCATGCACACGTTCGGCTCCTCGGCGCCGCTCAAGGATCTTATGAAGAAATTCGGCTTCACGCCCGACAAGGTCGTCGAAGCCGCGAAGGCTCAGATCGAGAAATGGAGGAATGCGTGAATCCTCTGAAAGCCCTGAACGATTACGGCCAGTCCGTCTGGCTCGACTTCCTCGCCCGCGACTTCCTGAACGAAGGCGGGCTCAAGCGCCTCATCGAGCAGGACGGGCTCAGGGGCGTGACGTCCAATCCGTCGATCTTCGAGAAGGCGATCGGCGAATCAGGTTACTACGACGCGCAGCTCAAGCAGATCTTCGCCTCGGGCGACATGCCCGTTGGCGCGGTCTACGAAGCGCTCGCCGTCGCCGATATCCAGCGCGCCGCCGATACGCTGCGCCCGGTCTATGACGCGACCGAGGGGCGAGACGGCTTCGTCAGCCTCGAAGTCTCGCCCTATCTGGCGCTCGATACGGAAAAGACGATCGGAGAGGCGCGCCGGCTGTGGCAGACCGTCGGTCGCGACAACCTGATGGTGAAGGTCCCGGCGACGGCGCAGGGCCTGCCGGCGATCCGCCAGCTCATCGGCGAAGGCATCAACGTCAACATCACTCTCCTGTTCTCGCAGGACGTCTACGAGGAGGTCGTCAAGGCCTATATCGATGGCCTTGAAACGCGCGCCGGGAAAGGCGGCGACGTGAGCCGGATCGCGAGCGTTGCGAGCTTCTTCGTCAGCCGGATCGATTCCGACATCGACAAGCAGATCGACGAGAAGCTCGAAGAGGCGGACGATCCCGACAAGCGCAAAGCCCTTAAAAGCCTCAAGGGCAAGGCGGCGATCGCCAATGCCAGGCTCGCCTATCGCCGCTATAAGCGCCTGTTCTCGGGCGAGCGCTGGCAACGGCTCGCCGACAAGGGCGGGCGGACGCAGCGCCTCCTGTGGGCGAGCACCGGCACGAAGAACCCGGACTATCCGGACGTCCTCTATGTCGACGAGCTGATCGGCCCGGACACAGTCAACACGATGCCGCCGAAGACGCTCGATGCCTATCGCGACCACGGCTCGCCGCGGGCGAGCCTCGAGGCGAATGTCGACGAGGCCGAGGAGACGCTCGACGCGCTCGATCGGGCCGGCATCTCGCTCGACAAGGTGACGACGGATCTGGTGAGCAAGGGCGTGCAGCTCTTCGCGGATTCGTTCGGCGGTCTGCTCGGCGCCATCGAGGCCAAGCGGAAGCAGGTACGGCAGGCGGCCGGCTAGACTCCATCGGCAATAGGAGGCGAGGGGACATGCAGCTCGGCATGGTGGGTCTCGGCCGGATGGGCGGCAATATCGTGCGGCGCCTGATGCGCAGCGGCCATGCCTGCGTGGTCTACGACCGGAACCCGGCCGCCGTCGACAGCCTCGCCGAGGAACGCGCCACGCCGAGCAGCGGCCTCGAAGACCTCGTCGCAAGGCTCGATCCGCCGCGCGCCGTCTGGGTCATGCTGCCGGCAGGCCAGGCCACCGACGATGCCGTGCGCTCGCTCGGGGGCTGCATGGAGCCGGGCGACATCATCATCGACGGCGGCAATTCCTTCTACAAGGACGATGTCCGCCGAGCGAAGGCGCTCGCCGAGAAGGGCATCCGCTATCTCGATGTCGGCACGAGCGGCGGCGTCTGGGGCATCGAGCGCGGCTATTGCATGATGATCGGCGGCGACAAGCCGGCGGTCGATCGTCTCGATCCGATCTTCGCGACATTGGCGCCGGGCATCGGCGACATTCCGCGCACC
>JACCSN010000323.1 GCA_013812985.1 Hyphomicrobiales bacterium
CTTCGGAGCATGGCTTCCGAACAGGCGCGGTTGGGCGCCCACCAGTTGGTCGGGTCGTCGGCGTAGCGTTTCTCGATGAAATGCAGTCTTGGGTAGCTCGGCCGGTCGAACAGCTCCATCTCCCAGAAATCGTAGTTGTCACGGAGCGGCTCCACATCGGCGCTGCCGCGCTGCATGGACTGGAAGATCATCAGGTCCCTGGCGACATGCTCGTGAATGAGGTCGAGCGCCAGCAGCGGATGCCGAAGGTGGTAGAGCACGCCCATGAAGATGACGAGGTCGAAGCGCTCGCCGATCGCGCCGACATCATAGACCGACATCTTGGCGAACTCGATCTGGAGCCCAAGAACGCCGGCAGCAAAGCGGGCCTGCGCCAGGTAGTCCTCGTCGTAATCGATGCCGAAAACCCGCGCGGCCCCGCGCCGCTTCATCTCGATGGAGTAGAAGCCGCCGTTGCAGCCGATGTCGAGCACGCTCTTGCCGGTAAGATCGGCGGGAACGGCGGCGGCGAAGCGCTCGAATTTGACCGCCGGATAGTCGCCGAGGAAATGCGCCGGCGCGGTCGGCACGCCGTTCAGGACAAGGTTGTGGAACCAGGGGCCAAGCTTCTCGGCGCGTTCCCTGATCTCCTCCGGCGACATCATTTCGGCAACGCTCATGGAGACCCTCAGGTCCGCGAAAAAGATTGGGATTTGCCGGCGGAGCCACCCGGCCAGCCGAGCGCCGGACGCGCGCCGCTCCCGCCATCCTCGGCCGCCATTTCATCCAGGAGGCTGATCGCGGCCCGGTAGCCATGCAGCGTTCCGACATCGACATAGGCAGTCCCGGCCTTCACTCCCACGGCCCCTCCGCCCTGGGCGAGCCACGCATTGACGAGCGTGCCCATATATTCGTCCTGACGGTCGCGCTCGAGCCAGAGCTGCCGAAGCGCGTGCAGTACCCAGCCCGGCATCTTGAAGGCGCCCCAGATCCAGGTCGACGCAGCGTCCTTGCTCTTCACCTGAATTTCGGCGACGCTGCCGGCCTCGTCGAGCACGACGGCGTCGAAGAATTCCGGCTGATCGACCGGAAAGAGCAGAAAGGCGAGCTGGTCGTCCGGCAATTCGGCCAGCGCCGATTGCGGAAACCAGATCGTGTCCGGCAGGCCGATCAGGACGGATTCCTCGGCCGCGATGAGCGGGGCGGCGCGGAAAATCGCATCGCACAGGCCGCTCGGCCGCGGCTGGACGACATAGGCGATCGCCGCCTCGCCATAGGCGCCGCCGTAATATTCCAGGATGTCGGATTTGCCGGGCGAGATGACGAAGCAGATTTTGTCCGCCCCGCCGCGGATCATGCGCTCGACCAGATATTCGCTGACCGCGCAGGGCCGCTCCGTTCCGCCCTCGAGACGGCTGCCGACCGGCAGAAGCTCCTTGGAGAAGGCGAGGGGCTGCATGCGGCTGCCTCGCCCTGCGGCCGGCACGATGCCCCACATAGGTCAGGCCCTCATCATGGCGCTTGGGCCGGTCTCCGCCGCGCCGGCCTGTGCCAATGCGGCGAGGAACTCCGCGGCGCGCTTCTCGGACGTATGCTCGGCAAGTGTCCGCTCGCGGGCATTTGCCGCGATCCGCTGCAATTCCGCGTCGGGAAGGTCGATCGCGGCCAGCGCGTCGTTCGTGTCCCGCGCCACGAGGATTTCCTCGCCAGGCGCGAAGAAAGCGTCCAACCCGTCCCAGCTATCGGTCAACACGGGCGCGCCGCAGGCCGCCGCCTCGAACAGGCGTCCGGAAGGGCACCAGCCCATTTCTGCCATGGCCGCGCGCGTGAGATTGATGGTCAAGCGCGAAGACGAGAAGAATGCCGGATGCTCGCCGGGCGGCAAGTGGCGGACGAAATAGATGTTGGGCGCCCACGGGAAGTCCTGCGGATATTGCGCTCCGCCAATGAGGAAGCGCTGCTCGGACCGTTGCCGCGCCGGCTCGACAATAAGCGCCTCCACCGCCGCCTGGCGGTCGGCCGACCAGGTGCCGAGATAGGAAAGGTCGGCGCGGTAATGCGCGGCGGGCGCCACTGGGCGGTGGACGGCCGGATCGACATGGCCGTAGAGCGGTACGACGC
>JACCSN010000326.1 GCA_013812985.1 Hyphomicrobiales bacterium
AAGCTTGAATCAGCCCCGCACTCCCCCGTCAACCGCCCGTTCGCCCGGCTCAGCCCGCTTGGGGGTGAGCAATTACGTCAATAGAACTTTAGGTTTCCTTCTTCAAGCATTTTTCCCATTGTGTATATAGTAAGTTCCTCAAAATCGGTATCGCTGTAGTTCGAGTGTCCGACGATCGCGAGACGATGGCCGCCTACACCCTCTTTGTAGCGTTCGCCTACCCACGGTGTGTGAATGATCATCATTCTTGCCTTTCATTCCGAACGCGAGTCTTCCACGTTCGGCACGTCATAGGCCCGCCAGCATCTCGTCATCGTCTTTCGGCCAGACTGGCGCAAAGGCCGGACACTGTGCAAGCGAGGCGCGAATTTTCCCCCCGGCCAGGGCGGCGTCGGGAACGGCAGCGCCTTCTGCCATCTATCGAGCGCTCGAAGCGGTTTGGCGTCCTTGAGGACCGCGGCAACTGTGTGCGGCCCCTCAAGAGCCTCCAACCGCTTCACCGACCAGGCGAAGGCGGCGGCCCGTTCCGGCGCTCCGGGGTGGAACAGCACCTCTTTCAACACGCGCTTCGAGCGCAAAGGCGGCGGCAGCGCCGCCGCGGTCAGGATCAGGTTGTCCGGCAGTGCGCCGCCGTGGCTGAGGAACTTGGCTCCGTCGCCGCCGTCGGCCATCAAGCCGACGAGCGCACGGTAGATTTGCGGCCGCCGCGCTTCCGCTCCGAGCCGCCCGAGAACGCCGCGCATGCCCGGCGGCTGAACGCCGAAGGCTTGCGCCATCAGACGCTTCCCCTTACATCCCGTGAACCGGGCGCAGCAGGCGTCCGCCGTAAGCTCGTCGCTCGCCCGGAAAGCCCCCCTCTCGGCCGCCAGGCAGGCATGCCACAGATGTCGGCGGGCGTCCGGCGCGGCGAGGTATTCGCGGTCCGCTGGCCCGGCCAGATGCGACGGACTTCATCGGTGAACGCGCCGGCGATGAGACGCACCGCGCTGTTCCTGATCGTCGGCCCGTTCGAGGGAGCCTTGCGACTTGGACTCGGCTCCGACCTGTCCGCCGGCGGAGGGGAAATTCCTTCCGTCGGCTCATTCCAATTCTGCTCGTCGCCGTCATCGTTGGCGGCGAGCGGTTCAATCGACCGTTTAAGTGCCGGCATGTGATCTCCATCGGGGCAGCAGTCAGCCGCTCTTGCATTCTTGAGGTTGTCGCCAGTCGCCTGCTGACCTCGCTGTTGCGTGAGAGCGGTGCAAATATCCATACCGGATCTCCCTGATCAACTCCTGCACGCATGCCGTCGCGCTGATCCGCGTCGCAGCCTCACTTTTTGCGCGCTCGCAACCCGCAGGAGCATTGCGCCGGGAGGGCTGTTTCGCCAACAATACGGAAAACGCATGCAGGGAGGAAACAATGGACACGCGTTGCGCACTTTTGGCTCTCGCCGCCGGACTGACGATCGCCGCCGGGTCGGCCTCGGCCGCCGAGATCTCGATCGTCTCCGGCGCTGTCGGTAACGATCTTCAGATCCTTCGCGCCCAGCTCGACAAATTCCAGGCAGCATCCGGGCACACGGTCTCGGTCGTATCGATGCCGGCGTCGACCAGCGACCAGTTCGGGCAATACAAGCTCTGGCTGGCGGCTCAGAACGCCGACATCGACGTCTATCGGACGGACGTGATCTGGGCGCCACAGCTCGCCGATCAGTTCGTTGACCTGACTGAGGCCGCTCGGGACGTCATCAAGGATCACTTTCCCTCTATCATCGAGTCGCAGACCGTGAACGGCAAGCTCGTCGCCCTGCCCTTCTTCACCGACGCGCCGGCGCTCTACTACCGAAAGGACCTGCTCGACAAATACGCCGCCAAGGTGCCGACCACCTGGCCGGAGATGGCCGAAACCGCCAAAAAGATCATGGATAGGGAGCGCGAGGCGGGCAACAAAGACATGTGGGGCTTCGTGTTTCAGGGCAACGCCTATGAGGGCCTCACCTGCGACGCGCTGGAATGGGTGAAGTCGAACGATGGCGGCCAGATCGTCGAGCCGGACGGCACCATTTCGATCAACAACCCGAAAGCCGCCGAAGCGATCAACATGGTCAAGAGCTGGGTCGGCACCATCGCGCCCGATGGCGTCCTGTCCTATCAGGAGGAGGAATCGCGCGGCGTTTGGCAGCAAGGCAACGCCGTCTTCATGCGCAACTGGCCCTACGCCTTCCAGGCCGGCAACGGCGACGATTCGCCGATCAAGGGCAAATTCGATGTGGCGCTGCTCCCGATCGGGCCCTCCGGCAACCGATCCGCCGCCACCCTTGGCGGCTGGAACCTGGCTGTCTCCAAGTACTCACAGAACCAGGAAGCTGCCATCGAGCTCGTGAAATATCTGAGCTCGACGGAAAACCAGAAGGATAACGCGCTGGTCGGCTCCAGGCTTCCAACTATCCAGGCGCTTTACGACGACCCCGAGATCGCCGCGGCGCAGCCGATCATCCCGCGCTGGAAGGAAGTCTTCCTGAATGCCGTTCCGCGTCCCTCGGCGCCGACTCAGAAGAAATACAACGAAGTCTCGAAGGAGTTCTGGACCGCCGTGCACAACACGCTTTCCGGCAGCGGCACGGCTGAGGAGAACCTGACGCAGCTGCAGGGCCGGCTGCGCCGCCTCCAGGGCTCCGCCTGGTAGCCTGACGAACGCGACCGGCGGCGTTCGCCGCCGGCGCCAAGGCCGGCGTTTCGTCGGCTGAGCGGGGGGGGCGGATCGTGGCAAGTGTCACGGCGACGGATACTGGCATTCCCATGCGCGGCCGGGCGCGCTCGCAGCTCACCCGTCAGCGCATCCGCTCCGCCTGGCTGTTCCTGGCGCCGATGCTGCTGGTGCTCGCGGCTGTCGCCGGCTGGCCGCTGCTGCGAACCATCTATTTCGGCTTCACCGATGCTTCGCTCGATGACCTGGCCGGCGCCGAATGGGTCGGCTTCCGCAACTACCTCGAATATGTCGATTACGGCGACGGCACCGGCGAGTATTTCGGGTTGTTGGCCGACCCGGTTTGGTGGAAGGCCGTCTACAACACGATCTGGTTCGCCGCGATCTCCGTTTCCCTCGAGACGGTGCTGGGCCTCATCGTGGCGCTTGTCCTGAACGCCAACTTCAAGGGCCGCGGGCTGGTGCGCGCCGCCATCCTCGTCCCCTGGGCGATTCCGACCATCATCTCGGCCAAGATGTGGGCGTGGATGATGAACGACCAGTTCGGCATCCTAAACGACATTTTCCTCCGCCTCAACCTCATCGATAAGCCCATCGCCTGGGCGGCCTCGCCCGATACCGCCATGGTCGCCGTCCTCATCGTCGACGTCTGGAAGACGACCCCCTTCATGGCGCTCCTCATCCTCGCCGGCCTGCAGATGGTGCCGACCGACATCAAGGAAGCCGCCCGCATCGACGGCATCCATCCGGTCAAGGTGTTCTTCAAGGTCACGCTGCCGCTCATCCGGCCGGCGCTCATGGTGGCGGTCATCTTCCGCGCGCTCGACGCGCTCCGCATTTTCGATCTGATCTATGTGCTGACGCCCAACAACGAGCGGACGATCTCCATGTCGGTCTTCGCCCGCCAGAACCTCTTCGATTTCGACAAGTTCGCCTACGGCTCGGCCGCCTCCACTTTCCTCTTCCTGACCATCGCCGTGATCACCATCCTCTATATCAAGATCGGGCGGCTGAACCTGGAGGGCGGCAAGTGAGGGCCGAACGGCTCATCAAGAGCGCCCTGTTCTACCTTCTGGTCGCGGCTATCGTCCTGTTCGCCGTGTTCCCGTTCTACTACGCCGTCATCACCTCGTTCAAATCCGGAACTGCCATTTTCAGCATCGATTATTGGCCGAAGCAGGTGTCGCTCGCCAATTACGCCTCGGTGCTGACCTCCGGCAACTTCCCGCGCAATCTCCTGAACTCGCTGATCGTCGCCTTCTCCGTGGTCGTCATCTCGTTGTTCCTTGGCGTAACTGCCGCCTATGCCCTGTCGCGGGTGCGCTTCCGTGGGCGCCCTGCCCTCCTCCTCGTCATCCTGGCCGTCTCCATGTTCCCGCATATCGCGGTGCTCGCCGGGCTGTTCGAGCTGATCCTCGGAATGGGGCTCTACAATTCGCTCCTGTCGCTCATCTTCTCCTACATGATCTTCACGCTGCCCTTCACCGTCTGGGTGCTCACCACCTTCATGCGCGATTTGCCGGTCGAGGTCGAGGAAGCCGCGATCGTCGACG
>JACCSN010000336.1 GCA_013812985.1 Hyphomicrobiales bacterium
GTTCGTGGGAGTGCCGTCCACAGTCAGTGTGACGTGTATGACCTTATCGAGTGATGTGGTGTCCCTGACGAACAGGTCGGAGTCATTGTCGAGATCACCTGGACGAAATTATTGTCCGACGTGCTGAAGCTGACGAACCGCCCGTCATCTGAAACGCCGCCCCACTTGAGATCGCCAAAGTCCTCCGGGCGGCCCTCCCGTCGTAACTTGCCAACGAAGTCGCTCCGGTCTTGAGATCTTAAGATATATGTTGATGAAATCCGTCCCAATCCCATTGCTCGTAAAAGCAAGAACTCTTCCGTCGTCCGAATGGTAACCGCTCACCACATTCGTGCTCGGAATTTGCGAGCCTGAGTTCCCGGTCGTGAGTACCGTCGCCTTATCCGCTGCGAGATCCCGGAGGTAAAGTGAGCTGTACGGTTGACCAGTCTCAAACATTACATATCGGCCATTTGGCCGACCCGAGCTGGCTCCGAACCGTGGCGACTGCTAGCCCTGAAGCCTCCGCTATTTCGGCAGGTGTTCTCCCCTTTACGATCTCGATGGCAAGCTTCGCCTCGGTCCGCAAGATCCGTTCCAGTGCGCTTGGAGCTGCCTCAATCACCTCGTCGAGATCGATCAGGACGAGCGCCGTGCGGGGCCCCTGAACACTGGTCTCGGCTAGAAGCACGGCGTGCAGGACCAGCGGCCGGCCGAGCTCGCGCGGCACCACCACCCAGTGGTCGTCGCTCACGCGGAAACTTCGCTGCCCTCTCGCCAGCAGTCTCTTTGTTGCTTCCCGACCTGCTCCGAATTCGAGGGCCGCGTCGCGCTCAAGCCCGAGTTCTTCGCAAAACAGCCGCTGCGCTTGTCGCATTGATTTTGCGATGATCTGACCCGAGGTATCGAGCACTGCCCCGCCGTACCGCCTACGCTCAAGGGCATCGAGCAACGGTGTCCCCAGCAACAGCAGCACCCCCGTCCGCTCTTGATAGCTTGATATGCCATTTTGAAGTAGCCCGGTCGTGTCCGTCAACGTGGTGTAATTCGGATAGTGGCCTGAGGTGATCATTGGTCAGGCGGCCTTGGGTGTAAATCTGGGGCGGTTGGAGTTCGATGAGCGGCGTCGCCATCTCGGTCACTCCCCAATCTGCATGTAGCGGTTCTGGGTCTGCCCTTCGTCGTTCTGCTCCATAAGGACGGCGCCGACGAGGCGAACGATGGAGTCCTCGTTGGGGACGATCCTGACGACATCCTGCGTCGGCGGGAAATCCACCGTGAAAAAGCGCCGGAAATTACACCACGTACGAGGACGCTAACACGCGTCGTCCTAGACGCAGCTGGGAGTTTGCCACCAGCGTGAGGCAATGGTCGAATCAGACGAACATTTCCTCCGTTGCGTCATGCAAGCTCTGGAACGACTTCGTGATGTAAGCCAGGATCGGGGGCATTCGATGTTGGCGTCGATGATCGACCTAGCTAAGGTCGAAGCTGAGGATGAACTGCGAACCAAAGCGCTTGCACAAGCGCTTCTCGAGTTCGAGAAACGGGCTTTACCGGCGGACGCAATCGTTTGCCGCCACCTCGCTACCTCGCAAGTACGTTTGTGCGTCAGCAAGGAAGTGGCGTCAGGGCGGCATCGCAAAATCGAGAGAAAACATGAGATACGTGGCTGTCGCATCCCTTTTGCTCCTCGGCGGCTGCCTCGAGGCGATTGATTTGGTCGAGGAGCGGCTCGTGTCGCCGCCCTATTGCGAGACAGCGAATGGGATCGCACTCTGCGAGCCCAAGACTCAGGAGAGGGGTCCTGGAATGTCCTGAGGTCCGGTTGTTTGAGCGGTCGCCGGTCTAATACCAGTGGCCGATGGGTCTGACTCGCGGGGATTCCCGGATTGTTGCTGAGGTGATTCCATGGCGCGGGGAGGATTGGCGCCATGGCCCAAGCGGTGGAGCTTCGGACGGACTACTCGGCGGCCGCGCTTCGGCGTCTTGCGGCGTCGAGCAGGCATGCGAACCAGAGCCGGCGGCTTCTGTCGCTGGCTGCGGTTCTGGACGGCATGAACCGGACGCAAGCGGCGCGGATCGGCGGCATGGACCGTCAGACGCTGCGCGATTGGGTGCATCGCTTCAACGAGCATGGGCCGGATGGGCTGAAGGACAATTGGGCGAACGGCTCCGTTCCTCGGCTGTCGTGGTGCGCTGGCGACGGGTCGACCTTCAGCCCGCGACTACCGCGTTTTCGCCGGCCAGCGGGACGACGGATTCTATGCGGATATTCAGTCGATTTTCGACCTCGACTTCACCTTCGGCGCTGACCGCAACCGCAACACACCGACAAAGCCCTTCGACAGCCAGGGTGGGTTCAACGTTCATACGATCGCGCTCGAGATCCCGTTTGCCGAACTTCGCGGCGCGGAGATCGCGGGCGTCTACGCGACCACCTCGAGGCGCGGCGTCCGGGGGCGCGGCGAACAGGTCGGCCGGCAAGGCAACCCGCTATTCAATGAGGCGCTTGTCGCTCTGAGGGATAAGGACCGCTACAGTAGGACCCTGCCCAGCGAGGACGACCGCTTCAGGGAATATGCGCGTAATCCTGAACTATCGCGGCTTCTTGGCGGCGATGGGGCCGAGATGGGCGCTCAGCGTCCGCGGGAAGTTTTTTTTGAACGCCTCCAGCGCGCGCGCATCCTGCCCGGGATGGCGGCCGGCCGCTGATGTGGGAGAAGCCGAGCGCCTTGAGCAGCTTGCCGACCGTGCGCTCATGATAGGTGACGCCGAAGCGCTCGGCGATCAGGCGCTGAAGGTCAACCCGTCGCCGGCGCACGACGCCATGCGCGGCGCGGTCGGGGCCAGTCTCGACCAGATCGGCGAGTTCGGCCTGCTGCTCGGGCGATAGCCGAGGAACAGAGCCGTTCGCCCAATTGTCCTTAAGCCCATCCGGCCCATCCGCGT
>JACCSN010000038.1 GCA_013812985.1 Hyphomicrobiales bacterium
GTCCAACGCACCCGCCTTTTGGCTGACGCGGGCAAGAAGATCAAGGGCCGCAAGCGCCACAACGGAATCTTTTCGTTAGGGCCATAACACTAAAGAGGTTACAGTGACGCGCGTGTCAGTAGTGAGAACCCCCAACCGTGCCAGCTGAACGACGTGTCTTACTCGTGACGGGTGCCCCGCGAAGCGGCACAACACCGGTTGGCGCGGGGCTGTCGCTTGCACCAGGCGCGAGAATGCTTTACGAGCCCATGGGGCCGACCGGCGACAGGCGGATTCCAACACGTTTCGCCGTTCCTGGCCAATCAGGGTTTCCCCTTGAAATGTTCTATCGGTTTCTGCGAGATCTGAAATCGCTTCGTCTTACCCTTGGGCCACAAAAAAGGATGTCATACTCGAGCTTCAGCGCTACACAAAGAGCAATCCGGAGCCTCATCGGCTCGCGGACACGTATTTCGTATTTCATGATGAAATTTGCCCCAGATCTCCGCACCATCATCTGGAAGGATCCGATGGCCGCTTTAGCGGTACCCGCAGTGCTAACATTCGGATTTCCTACAGTCATCTGTATCAGAAGCCCAGTTGCTCATGCTGCAAGCTTCAAACGGCAAGGATGGAAGGTCAATGTTCGCCCGATCTACTCCGCCTTCCGCAGTGTTTATGGTGAATTGCCGAGCGTAGAGCGAATCCTTTCGCGAGAAACATCGCTCACTAGCGCAAAGAGCGCGTCTTTGATGTGGAATATTATTTATGCGGTTGCCGCCAGAGCGGCAAGAGGTGAGTTCGGCCAAACACCTGGTAAGTTACTTATGATTGGGGGAAAGGAGTTGGAGGTGAACGAAGTGCAAGTTTATCGACTACTGTACTCAGAGTTGGGTCTAGCGTTCGAAGGTCGCCCGCATCGGCTGATTGAAGCTCGGGCTCGTAGCGCGACCGACGATGTTGGCGACCCGAAAAGGACGCATAACTGGCAGCGCAGCGTAGCGACGACAAATACTTACTGGAGAGAAGTGTTAGATGCGGAGGAGATTGGATTTGCAAGTGAGCTAAATTCTAGGCTCTATGAGGAACTGTGCGGCTTCATTGTCAATACAAGACCGCCCAGTACAACTGTTACAAGTTCTGTTTAATGAAAACAGCCGTAATCGTTAATGACCACGCTGTTGTTAATGGCGGGCAGGCAAAAGTAGCAGTTGAGACCGCATTGGCTCTCCGAGGTGGGGGTCTAGAAGTGATCTTCTTCAGCGGGGTCGGCCCTGCAGACCCCCGTCTAGAGAAGGCCGGGGTTCGTTGTATTTGCCTGAATCAATTCGATATGGTTGCTGATCCTGTTCGTGCCCGATCCGCTGTGCGCGGCATCTGGAACCAACAGGCGGCGCGCGAGCTGGGGTCATTGTTGCGGACTTTGGATCCTAAAAGTAGTGTGGTCCACGTGCACGGTTGGGCAAAGTCATTGTCCCCAAGCATAGGTCCTATTATCACTGCTGGGCCGGTTCCCCATGTTTATACACTGCATGAGTATTTCCTGGCATGTCCGAACGGGGGTTTTTACGATTACCAACATAAGAAGATATGCAGTCGCCGCCCATTGGGCTTAGATTGCCTAACAACTCACTGTGATCCCCGGAGCCAATCACATAAAGCGTGGCGCGTTGCACGCCAAGTAACCCTCTGGACCGCTGGCTGCATGCCAAGCCAATTGCAAGACTTTATCTACTTGACGGATACTCAGCTTCGGGCGATCCGGGAGTATCTGCCTGCAAAGGCTCGGCTGCACCTTCTCCCAAACCCAGTTCAGAGGACAGTCTCTGAGCGAGTTCCAGCTGAGGAGAATGACACCTTCCTTTTTCTCGGTCGGTTATCGCCGGAGAAGGGGGGAGAACTCGCCGCGAAGGCCGCCCGCTGTGCGGAGGTGAGAATCGCGTTCGCGGGCGAGGGGGACTGCAGGGCAAGTATAGCATCCGCTAATCCGTACGCGCAAATGCTTGGATGGCTTGATCCCGAACAGCTTGAGAATCAAATGCGTCAGGCGAGATGTTTAATATTTCCTAGCTTATGGTATGAAGGTTACCCTATGTCGGTAGTAGAAGCGATGCAGCGGGGCCTGCCCGTAATCGCCTCTGACAGGACGGCGGCAACGGAGATTGTCCGTCACGATGTCGACGGTCTGCACGTTCGTACAGGGGACCTTAATGCTTGGGTCGGCGCTATGAAGCTTTGCAAGGAGCGCGAACGTATCGCGCGATATAGCCGATCCAGCTTCGAAGGCGCCTGTCGCTTCCTTGAAACTGAAACCTACAAGCAGCGATTATTAGAGATTTACGACAAAGCGGCGTGGGCGCAGCGGAGCGCGGTCTTAACAGGCTGAGGAAGGATGCGTCGTGCCTCTCGCTTGACGGAGTGAGCGTGGTTCACTCGGTGGACAGGCTTCAGCGGAGGGATCGGCGATGCGGGTTCGGATTAGCGTTCGGGCGCTTTGTTCTGTTATGTCGATCTGGAGGCGCGGGTGTGCCCGGATCATCCGTTGCGGCCGATCCGGGCGATCGTCAATGCCGCGCTCGATCGGCTCGGTCCCGATTTTGCCGCGCTGTATTCCGGGCTTGGTCGGCCGTCGATCCCACCGGAGCGGCTCTTGCGAGCGCTGCTCTTGCAGGCTTTCTACGGGATCCGCTCGGAGCGGCAGATCATGGAGCGGCTGGAGTTCGACCTGCTGTTGCGCTGGTTCGTCGGACTCGGGGTGGACGATGCGGGGTGGACGATGCGGCCTGGGATCAGACGACATTCTCCAAGAACCGCGACCGGCTGCTCGCCGGCGACGTGGCGGCCGGTTTCCTGGCCGAGTCGTGGCCGATCCCAAGGTGAAGCGGCTCACCTCGACCGAGCACTTCAGCGTCGACGGCACGCTCATCGAAGCCTGGGCCTCGATGAAGAGCTTCCGCCGCAAGGACGGCTCCGACGTGCCGCCGGCTCCCGGGCGCAACGGCGAGCGCGACTTCCATGG
>JACCSN010000360.1 GCA_013812985.1 Hyphomicrobiales bacterium
ATGATCGGCAAGACGATCTTCGACATCCTGCCGCGCGCCATCGCCGTCCTCGGCGGCACGGTGCGACTCGGCGGGGTCGACCTTCTTGCGATGCGCGGTGGTGAACGAAGGCGGCTCATCGCCCGAACCTCCGCTTTCATCCCGCAGGACCCGCTGACCGCCTTCAATCCCGTGCGCCGCGTCGAAGGCCAGATGACGGACCGGCTGACAGCGGTCCTCAAGCTGAGCCGGGCCGAAGCGCGCGAGCGGGCGCGAAAGCTCCTGGAGGAAGTGCACATCGCCGATCCGGACCGCGTGCTGGCGAGTTATCCGCATCAGCTCTCGGGCGGCATGCGCCAGCGCGTCCTGATCGCCTCCGCTTTCGCAGCCGAGCCAAAGCTCATCGTCGCCGACGAGCCCACGACCGCCCTCGACGTCACCGTCCAGAAGCAGATTTTGCGGCTGATCGCCGAGATGCAGGCGCGGCCCGGCACGGCGCTCCTTTTCGTGACCCACGATCTCGGCGTGGTCGCCAAAATCTGCCAGAAAATCACGGTGCTGTTCGGTGGCTCGGTCGTTGAGGATACCGATACGGCGAGCCTATTCCGGGCGCCGGCGCATCCTTACAGCGCCGCGCTGCTCGCCGCGACGCCCCGCTACGACCGGCCGGAGACCTCGCTGCTTCCGGTCCCGGCGGAGGTCATCGAGGCCACGTGGCGGGAGATCGCCGCCGTCGATGCTCGGTGGGTGGAGGCCCGCCAATGAGTAGGGTGGGCAAAGCGGAACGTGCCCACGCTCGTGGGCCGGCGCAAACGCGTGGGCACGGCGCGTTCCGCGCCTTTGCCCACCCTACATGGCCGGCTGGCTCCAGCCCATGACCGAGCCGCTATTCCGCGTGGAGAACCTCTCCGTCGTGCTTCCCGATCCGAAGCGGAAAGCGCTCTTCGGGCGCCGACCGATGATCGAAATCCTCCACGGCCTGAGCTTCTCCATAGAAGCGGGCACGGTGGTCGGCATCGTCGGCGAATCCGGCTCCGGCAAATCGACGCTGGGCCGTGCGCTCGTCCGGCTGCTCGAACCCACGGCCGGCGCGATCAGCTTCGCCGGAGGCGACATCACGCATCTCGGAGAAGCCGAGCTGCGCCCGCTCCGCCGCGACCTTCAGGTCATCTTCCAGGACCCGCTGTCGTCGCTCAATCCCCGGCTGACGATCGAGTCGATCATCGCCCGCCCGTTGCTCTTCCACGGGCTTGCCGGCGATAGCGGCGAGGCGGGAAATCTGGCCGCGGCGGCGCTCGCAAACGTCGGGCTGCCGCCAAGCTTCACGGCGCGCTACCCGCACGAGCTCTCCGGCGGCCAGCGCCAGCGCGTCGGGATCGCGCGCGCGATCGCGCTCAAACCCCGCTTCGTCCTGGCCGACGAGATCGTGTCCGGGCTCGACGTTTCCAGCAAGGCGCAGATCCTGGCGCTTCTGGAGCGCTTGAAGGCGGAGCTCGGCTTGACCATGGCCTTCATCAGCCATGACCTCTCAGTCGTACGGCGGCTTTGCGACCAGGTCATCGTCATGCGCCGCGGCGAGATCCTGGAGGACCGGCCTGCCGAAGCGCTCTTTGCGGCGCCTGAGCATCCCTACACGGCCGAGCTAAAGGCCGCGATCCCACTGCCGGAGGTTGACGCCGGCTGGCTAGCCCGGGCCTAAATGGCGGCAGTGTCATGATCCAAAGCTCCCACCCCGCTCTGGTCTTAGCCGCCTGCCCCGGTTAAATCAGCCTAAGCAGAAAAGGTGCTGCGATGCCGCTGCACAAGCGCCTCGACACAGAATCTCACATGGCCCCCCGGCCGCGCGATCATGCGACTGAGCTACGGCTATGGCTGAAGCTGCTCGCCTCCGCCAACCTCATCGAGGCCGAAATCCGGCGGCGCCTGCGCGAGCGGTTCGGCACCACGCTTCCCCGCTTCGACCTTCTGGCCCAGCTGGAGCGCGTCGATGACGGGCTGCTGCTCGGCGAGCTCTCGCGCCGCATGATGGTGTCGAACGGCAACATGAC
>JACCSN010000376.1 GCA_013812985.1 Hyphomicrobiales bacterium
ACGGCCGCGCTCAGGCGCTCGCTCGTCGGCGAGGCAAGCGGCGGCATGAGGATGTGCAATCCCCTCCCCCTGCTTGCGACGAGATCGCTCCGCAACGCCCGCAAGAAGCCCACCGCATTGTCGAAGCGGCGCGCCTCACCGTTCTCCCGCGGCTCGTGCGAGCGATCCGGGTCGTAGAGCGAGAGCACCTCGGCCTGGGCGAAGACGTCCGTCGCGCCGAGGCTTGCCGGGTGCAGCGGGTTGCCCTCGATCTTGATCGGCCGCCCTTCCTGCGTCTTGACAAGGACGCCGCGCCCGAAGCCGTTCAGCTCCAGCGACGTCGCGAACACCAGAGGGACGCCGGGCGTATGACCGGGCGTGTTGCGCGGCTGCGAGAGGAGCGGCGCGCCGGTCACGACATTGCCGTCGCATGCCGCCAGGCCACCAAGCGCCAGCGACGCGCCCATCAGGCGAAGCCACGTCCGGCGGTCGATGGCGCCGGCCTCGACCACGTCCGGGAACTCGGCTTCAAGATGTCGCCGCACCTCGGGCGAACCGGCGAGCTCCTCGAGGCTTCGCCACAGAAGCGGCCCGTTTTCGCCCGCGAGGCGGGCGCGGATGGCGGCGAGATCGAGCGGCGGCGGCATCGCGGACGATCCTATCGGTGGCAGGTGCTGCAGCTGGTGAGCCGCTGCGCGGCGGCTTGGTAGAAGGCCTTCAGGTCGTCCGGCGCCGCCTTGTCGTGCGGCGTCCAGCCCATGGCGAAAACCTCGGCCCGCGGCCTGAACCGTGGTGTCGGATCGCGATGGCAGTCGAGGCACCAGCCCATCGAGAGCGTCTCCGTCCGCACCGTCTTCGGCATCTGGTCGACGCGGCCATGACAGGTCTCGCACGCCACGCCCTTGGAGACGTGAGCCCCGTGATGGAAATAGGCGTGCTCCGGCAGGCGATGCACCGAGGTCCACTCGATCGGTTGGTTCAGCGCCAGGCTGGAACGTACCGGCTCCAGCACGCTCGCGCCGACCCAGACCTGGGAATGGCACGACATGCAGGTCTGCGCCGAGGGCATGCCGGCCTGGGCCGCTCGCTCCACGGTCGAGTGGCAGTAGCGGCAGTCGATGGCGAGCGCGCCGCTGTGCAGATCGTGGCGGAACGGGACCGGCTGCGCGGCCGGCTGTCCGACGTTCCAGGCAGCGTCCGAACGCGCCCACACATAGGCGAGCGCGCCCGCACCCATCACTCCGAGAGCCGCCAGGATAATCACCGCGCGGAACGCCGTTGTCGAGCGCGGTGAGAACAGCTGCGCCATGCGGTGCGCCCGCGGGCCGTCTCAGGCGACGTCCCGGCCCGCGCGCTCGGTGATGCGTTGCGGATAGGTGAGAATCTCGAAGCCGCCGGCCGGGCTGGCATAGGGTTCGACGTCAAGGTCATCGCTCATGCCGCACCATCCATGGCTTTCGAGACATCGACAATCCTTATCCACGGCGCGGACGCCCGCCTAGGGTCTCCTCGCGGCAATGCTGGCCTTTTGTGATTCGGCAAGAGCCACCACCCTGAGCCGGGCCGGGGGTCAACGGAGAATCGCGAACTTGCGCGTATGAGCCGATGTTCAGGCGTGGCCTCAGCCACAAAGAATCGTAAACGCGTTCCCTGAGGTGCAACACTGTCCTGAGCGTGACGCCGCCCTACCCTTCCGGCCTCGAACTTCAGGAGCGGAGAGCAGGATGACCGCCGAGAATGATGAGCCCGATCGGTCCGAAGGCGTTTTAAGGGGCGGCGTCAGCCGGCGCTCGATTCTAACCGGAACAGCTACGCTGGCCGCGGCGCCGCTTGTGGCGGGAGCGCTCGGCGGCGGCGCCCAGGCGCAGCAGCAGGCAGTCGACCCTCGGGCGCCAGTGCCTGTGACGCTGCGGATCAATGGGCAGGACCACCACCTCGCGCTCGACGTGCGGACGACCTTGCTCGACGCGTTGCGCGAGAACGTCGGCCTCACCGGGTCCAAGAAGGGCTGCGACCAGGGCCAGTGCGGCGCCTGCACGGTCCATGTCGACGGGCGACGCACGCTTTCCTGCCTCACGCTCGCGGTGTCGGCCGAGGGCCGCGAGGTCACCACGATCGAGGGCCTGGCCGGCGCGAACGGCGATCTGCATCCCATGCAGCAGGCCTTCATCGACCACGACGCCTTCCAGTGCGGCTACTGCACGCCGGGCCAGATCATGTCGGCGGTCACCTGCGTCGAGGAAGGCCACGCCACTTCGGCGGCCGAGATCCGCGAATATATGAGCGGAAACCTGTGCCGCTGCGCCGCCTATCCCAACATCGTCGCCGCCATCGAGCAGGCGAAACCCACCATGGAGGCCTGACATGCGGCCCTTCACCTATGCAAAGGCCGACGCGCCCGAAGCCGCGGTGCGCCTCGCGAGCGCGCCGGGCGAGGCGCATGTCGACGCTCCGGTGCAGTTCCTCGCCGGCGGCACCACGCTCCTCGACCTGATGAAGCTCGACGTGATGCGCCCCGAGGCTCTGGTCGAGATCACTTCCCTTGAGCGCGGCCCTTTGGGCCAGATCGAAGCGACGCCGCAGGGCCTTCGCATCGGCGCCCTGGTGCGAATGGCGGACGCCGCCGAGCACGACGCGATCAAGCGCGACTACCCGGTCCTGTCGCATTCGCTGTGGCTCGCCGCGAGCCAGCAATTGCGCAACATGGCCCGGCTCGGCGGCAATGTGCTGCAGCGCACCCGCTGCTCCTACTTCCGCGACACGTCGTGGACGGCCTGCAACAAGCGCAACCCGGGCTCCGGCTGCGCGGCGCTCGAGGGCGTCAACCGGCTGCATGCGATTCTGGGCACGAGCGATCAGTGCATCGCGAGCTACCCCGGCGACTGGGCGCAAGGGCTGATCGCGCTCGACGCTTCGGTGGAAACGCTTGGCGCGCGCGGGCCCCGCACGCTCAAATTTGCCGACTTGCACATCGCTTACGGCGAGACTCCCCATATCGAGACAGTGCTGGAGCCGGGCGAGCTCATCACGACGTTCGTGGTCCCCGCCGGCCCGCATACCCGCCGCTCGCTCTATCTGAAGATCCGCGACCGCGAATCCTATGCTTTCGCTCTCGCCTCGGCCGCGGTCGCGCTCGACCTCAACGGGGACCGGGTGCGCGATGTGCGCATCGCGCTCGGCGGCGTCGCCACGAAGCCGTGGCGGGCCCGCGAGGCCGAGGACGTGCTGAAAGGCCAAGTCCTCGACGAGGCGAACGCCACGCGGGCGGCCGAAGCCGCCTTCGCGGGCGCCAGAACCTACGAGCACAACGCATTCAAGGCGCCGCTCGGCAAGCGGACGATCGTCCGCGCCCTGCTCGACGCCCGCGCCATGGAGATCTGACATGACCATCGCCGCAGCCCCCGCGCCCAAGGAGAACATGGGCACCCCCGAGCCGCGCATCGACAGCCGGCTCAAGGTCACCGGCCAGGCGCGTTATGCGTCCGACACGCCGGTGGCCAATCCCGCCCACGCATTCCTGGTGACAAGCGCGATCGCGCGCGGGCGCATCAGCGGCTTCGATCTCGCGGAAGCCACGGCGGTCCCGGGCGTCCTCCACATCATGACGCACGAGAACGCCGGGCCTTGGGGCGAGTTCAAGTTCTTCGGCGAAGGCGGCGAAGCTTCCACGGCCGTTCCGCCTCTCTCCTCCGATCGCGTGCGCCACGATGGCGAGATCGTCGCCATGGTGATCGCCG
>JACCSN010000402.1 GCA_013812985.1 Hyphomicrobiales bacterium
CAGGCCCAGCCGCAGGTGAGCGTCCAGCAGGCGCAGCCGAATGTGATGGTGCGGCAGCCGCAGCCGGAGATCATCGTCCGCCAGCCGGCGCCGGTGATCACGATCGACATTCCGCAGCCGGAAATCATCGTCCGCATGCCGCAGCCGGAAGTGACGGTGGAGCAGGCCCAGCCGCAGGTGTCGGTCCAGCAGGCGCAGCCGGAGGTCCAGGTGGTTCAGCCTGAGCAGCCGCAGGTGCAGGTCCAGGAGCAGCAGCCGGCCCAGGTCGCCGTGACGCAGGCCGAGGGTCAGGCGAACATCCAGGTCGAGCAGACCGGCGAGGCGCAGGTGACCTATGAGCGCGCCGAGCCGCAGGTGACCATCAATCAGGCCGAGGGCCAGCCGACCATCACCGTGGAGCAGATGGAGGCCGGGGCTCCCGCCGCCGGGGCGGAGCAGATGGAGGCCGGGGCGCCCGCCGCCGGGGCGGAGCAGACGGACGCGATGGCACCTGCGGCCGGGGCGGATCAGACGGCTGAGGAGACTGCCGCGGCGCAGCAGCTTCGCGACAGCGAGGACCCGAACGCCACGCCGGAAGTGCAGGAGGGCGCCGGCGACCAGCAGGCCGCCGCCACCCAGTCCGGCCAGGCCGCCACCGCAACCGACTCCGGCCAGGCGATGACCGGCGAGATGTCCCGCGTCGCCCTCGCCGACTTCGACGGCATGAATGTCGTCAACGAGCGCGGCGAGGATCTCGGTGAGGTCGAAGGCATCGTTCAGAGCACGGCCGACGGCAAGCAATACGTCGTCATCGAGAATGGCGGGTTCCTCGGCGTCGGAGAGAACCGCATCGCCCTTTCGCTTGAGGGACTGATGATGCAGGGCGACAACCTCGTCGTGCCGGGCTTGACCGACGACGAGATCCGCGCGCTGCCGGTGTTCGAGGCGAGCGACCAATATCCGCAGGTCGACGACGCCGAGGTCGAGATCAGGACGATGGCCGCGCAGTAGGCCGGCAACTCTTCAAGATGAAGCCAGGCCGGCGGTTCTTCCGCCGGCCTTTTTTCGTTCGTGCCACTGCTTACGGCGCGGACGTCTCGCTCCGGGCAGCTTTCGCCGCCTCTCGCCGCGCCCGGTAATAGGCCCAGAACAGCCGCGCGGCGACGCCTCGCCAGGGCGACCAAGCCGCGGCTATCGTGCGCAGCGCCTTGTCTGTCGGCCGTTCGTCGAGCCCAAGGCCATGCTGCACGCCGATCTGAAGCGCCAGGTCGCCGGCCGGGAAGACATCCGGATGGCCGATGCAGAACAACAGGTAGACTTCCGCGGTCCACGGGCCGATGCCCTTCAGCGCCACCATTTCGGCGAGAGCTTGCTCGGACGGCAGCTGGTGCAGGCCGTCGAGGTCGAAGCCTTCGGCCAGTGCCGCGGCTATGCCCGTCAAGGTGCGGATTTTCGGGCGGGAAAGGCCGGCGGCGCGCAGCGCTCCTTCAGGAGCCGCCAGGAATCGCTCGGGCGAGAATGGCTCGACCGCCGCCTGGAGGCGTGCCCAGATCGATGCCGCGGCCGCGTCGGAAATCTGCTGCGCCGTGACGATCCCGGCTAGTCCTTTGAAGCCGCCTTCTCGGCGGCGAAGCGGCAGGGGTCCAGCGATGTCGCTGATCGCGGCAAGGCGTGGATCAGCCGCGAGGAGCGCTACGAGGCCAGCTGTGATATCCTCGTTGCTGTCGATCCGACGCATCCATCAGGCGGCATCGATCGCCTTTGCCGCGCCGCCATAACGCCGCTCGATGTAATCCTGGACCAGCGCCTTGAAGTCGGCGACCAGCGTCGGGCCGCGGAGCGTCATCGCCTTGCGCCCGTCGATGAAGACCGGCGCGGTTGGCTCTTCCCCGGTGCCCGGCAGCGAGATGCCAATGTCGGCGTGCTTGGATTCGCCCGGGCCGTTGACGATGCAGCCCATCACCGCGACCTTGAGCTCCTCGACGCCGGGATAGGTCTGCTTCCAGACCGGCATGCTCTCGTTGATGTGGTTCTGGATGTCCCTGGCGAGCTCCTGGAAGACGGTGGAGGTCGTCCGCCCGCAACCGGGGCAGGCGGCCACGATCGGCACGAAGGCGCGGAAGCCCATGGTCTGCAGGAGCTCCTGCGCGACCTTCACTTCGAGCGAGCGGTCGCCGCCGGGCTCGGGGGTGAGCGAGACGCGGATCGTGTCACCGATCCCTTCCTGCAAGAGAATGCCCATGGCGGCGG
>JACCSN010000435.1 GCA_013812985.1 Hyphomicrobiales bacterium
ACCGCGCTGTTCCTTGCCACCTTCCCCAGCAACGCGCTGACCGGGCAAAGCATCGTGGTCAGCCACGGCTGGCGGATGGACTGATGCCCATGCGCGAAGTCGATGTCGCCATCATCGGCGCGGGCACGGCGGGCATGGGGGCGTATCGCGCCGCGCGCAAGCACACCGATAATCTGGTGCTGATCGAGGGCGGGCCCTTTGGGACCACCTGCGCGCGGGTCGGCTGCATGCCGTCCAAGCTGTTGATCGCGGCGGCCGAGGCCGCCGAGGCTGTGCGCGAGGCCGCCGGTTTCGGCGTTCACGCCGCTGCGCCGCGCGTCGACGGCGCCGAGGTAATGGCAAGGGTTGGGCGCGAGCGCGACCATTTCATAGGCTTTGTGCTGGAGGCGTTAGAGGCCATCGACCCCGCCCACCGGCTGAAGGGCTGCGCCCGGTTCGAGGATCCGCATACCCTGCGGCTTGACTCCGGCGAGGCGCTGCGCGCCGCGCGCATCGTCGTCGCCGCCGGCTCGGTTCCGGTGCGGCCGAAGGCGTTCGACGCGGCGGGCGACCGACTGATCGTAAATGATGACGTGTTCGGCTGGACCGATCTGCCGAAGGCTGTCGCGGTGTTCGGTGGCGGCGCGCTGGGGTTGGAACTGGCGCAGGCGCTGCACCGGCTTGGCGTGCGCGTCCGGCTGTACGGCAAAGGTGGCGGCGTGGGCCAGTTGAGCGACCCCGCGGTGCGCAAGGCCGCCGCCGCCGCGATCGGCGCAGATCTGCCGTTCGACCCGGATGCAGACGTGCAGGACGTCGCGCGTGAGGGTGACGAAGTGATCGTGCGGTTCACAGAAAGTGGCGAAAGCCGCGAGGAGCGGTTCGACTGGCTTCTGGCCGCGACAGGGCGCAAGCCCGCGCTCGACGGGCTGAACCTCGGTGCATCGGGCCTCACACTTGATGGTCGCGGGATGCCAAAGATCGATCCCCTGACGATGCGGACCGAGGCGGAGCATATCTTCTTCGCCGGCGATGCCGCCGCCCGCATTCCGTTGCTGCACGAGGCGGCCGACGACGGCCGTATCGCGGGCGACAACGCCGGGCGATTCCCCGAAGTCGCGGCACATCCCCGGCGTACGCCGCTCGCGATCGCGTTCACTGATCCGAACATCGCCACTGTTGGCGCATCGTTCGCCGAATTGTCGGATGCCTCCTGCGACTTCGCCATCGGCGAGGTGGATTTCGCCGATCAGGGCCGGGCGTGCGTGCTGCGCAAGAACGTCGGGCTGCTGCGGGTCTATGGCGCGCGCGGCACGGGCCGTCTGCTTGGCACCGAGATGGTCGCACCGAGCGGCGAGCATCTGGCGCATTTGCTGGCATGGGCGGTGCAGGCCGAGATGGATGTGGAAACTGCGCTGGCAATGCCCTTCTACCACCCGGTGATCGAGGAGGGCTTGCGCACCGCTTTGCGCGAACTGAGCCTGAACCTAGGTCGCCGATCCGAAAATCCCCCCCGCAGCATCGATTGCGGCCCGGGCGCCTGAGGCCGATCGGAATTGGACACATAGCCATGAACAAGAACGAAATCCTGTCCCTCCCCGGGATGCCGCCGGGAAACCCGAGCTACCCCACCGGGCCCTATCGCTTTGTTGACCGGCAGTATTTAACGTCGTCTACGAGAGCGAAGCCGAAGCGATCCGTGCGAGAGCCGATCCCCTGCCTTCGAGAAGAATTTTACCAGCGGACGAAGGTCTTGGCGCCAACGGCTCCCGTGAGCGCGAGGCCGGCGATGGCGATCGGATACCAGGTCGCGACGAAGAGCGGGGAATCGTCGGTGCATTGGGCCGCGTAGAGGGTCGCGGCGATGCCACCGGCAAGCAGCCCCGCCACGGCGCCCGCGAGGGCCGGTCTGGTCGGCGCACCTTGACGCAGCGCAAGCAGGAAGATCGCCAGCGGACCGATGCCGATCAGCGGAACGTAGGTCAGGCAGACCATGCTGTTCGTGCCGATCATCCTGGCGGTCCATGAGTCCGGCGGCAGCAGGAAGAGCTCGAGGACGACCGCTGCGACGATCAGCACCGGCGCGACAGCCAGAAAGGGCAGCCCCTCGCGCCAAGTTTCGCCCGGCCGTGACAGCGAGCGGGCGAGACCGAATGCGCTCGCGGCAAGCGCGATCGTCACGACGAACTTGAACAGAAACCGCGGCGTTTCGGCAGCGGCGGCGATATCCGGCCTTGGGCCGAGCGTGGTGAAGAAAACGACCGCGGCCAGCGCGACGGCGAGCCCGGCCGCGCCCCACCAGACGGCGGAGAGGGAAACAGCCGACGGCCGGGCATCTGCCGCCAAAGTCCTGATCAAAACGTCTGTGTCCATTTCAACTTCGTCCAAACCGCTTGGCGATCACCGCCAAGCCTCGATGGTGTGCGACCCGCACCGCGGTTTCGGTCATCCCGAGGCTCTTGGCCGTCTCGCGGATCGAGCGGCCCTCGACGGAGATCGCCGCCACCACCGACCTCTGGCCGGGCGCCAAGGTTTCCAAGGCGCGTCCGACCTCCCGGTCGCTGAGGGTTTCAGGCTCCGGCTCGGCATATGTCTCGGCAATCTCGCTGATCTCGATCTCGACGTGGCGACCGCGACGGCGAAAGGCGTCGATCAGCTTGTAACGCGCAATCGCGTAGAGCCAGGGCGTGACCGGCGTATCGATCCGCCAGGTGTGACGTTTCAGGTGAATTGCAAGCAGGGTTTCCTGCACGACGTCCTCCGGATCAATCCCGCCCTGCATGGTCCTTCGCCGGACGTAGCTACGCACGAGACCCGCCGCCCGTTGGAGGACTTCGCCATAGGCTCGCTCGTTGCCTCCGACCGCTGCGCGCATGAGCCGAGTGAGTTCGTCTCCGTCCGTGCCGACCAAGCCTGCCCTCCTTCCTTCATACGGTCGCGAGCAGCTCTTTGTTACACCGGCAGTGCCGCGCCGAGGCCTCTAAATTTGCCGATCACGACATTGGGTGATCAGGGGGATGTAACACATCGCCGGTCCTGATCGAATTGACTAATGCGCGTTCGAGCTACGGCGCGCCGAGCAATCCAAAACGGGAGAAGACAATCATGTCCATGAGATCCAATATCAGCGCGGCGATTTTGGCCAGCGCCGTCGCAGGTGCGCTGACGTCGATGGCGGCCGCTCAAGCGGCCGGCGGGCCTCTGACGCCGGCGGAAGCACAAGCGGCGACGGAGGCCGGCAAGGAGAAGTGCTACGGCGTTTCCCTCGCCGGGATGAACGACTGCGCGGCAGGGCCCGGCACCACCTGCCAGGGCACCTCGACGGTCGATTTCCAGGGCAATGCCTGGACGCTCGTTCAGGGCGGCACCTGCGCAACGCTTGACGTGCCGGGCGACCGCGAGGGCTCGCTCGAGCCGCTCACACGCGACATCCCAGCGTAAACCCAAGCAACTTGCCGGAAAGCGGAGACCACGATGAACGAACTGGCGATTCACCCAGCCTCGCGGGCCTCGGCAGCCTCACGCTTTCCGGCGTTTCCGATCGCCGGTCTTGCAGGAACCAGCCTGAAACATGAGCACTTGCCGTCGATCCTGGCCGATGACGGTCAGGCTGGATTCTTTGAGGGCCACGCGGAAAACTACATGGGCGCGGGCGGTCCGCCGCACGCTGCGTTGACCCGCGTCCGCCAGGATTACCCGGTTTCGCTCCACGGCGTCTGCATGTCGATCGGCGGGCCGAGGCCGCTCGACAAGACCCACCTCGCTCGGTTCAAGGCCCTCGTCGACCGCTACGAGCCGACGCTCGTCTCCGAGCATCTGGCGTGGTCGACCCACGAGACGACTTACTACAACGACCTGCTGCCGCTGCCTTACACGCCGGCCACGCTGGCACGGGTCGCCGAGCATCTCGACGAGGTGCAGACGACGCTCGGCCGTTCGATCCTGCTCGAAAACCCGTCGACCTACGTCGTCTTTTCGCAGTCGACCATGAGCGAGACGGATTTCATCCGCGAACTGGTACGGAGTACCGGCTGCGGTCTGCTTCTCGACGTCAATAACGTCTTCGTCTCGGCCACCAACCACGGTTCTTCCGCGCTAGGCTATCTCGCCGACTTTCCGCTCGAGCATGTCGGCGAGATCCATCTGGCCGGACATGCCGAACAGGTGGACGATGAGGGCGATCGCCTGCTCATCGACAGCCATGACGGTCCCGTTGCCGATGCGGTCTGGAAGCTGTTCGACATCGTGATCGAGCGGTGCGGTCCCGTTCCCACGCTGGTCGAATGGGATAGCGACATCCCCGAATGGCCCGTGCTCAAGGCGGAGGCAACCGCCGCACAGGCGATCCTCGACCGCCACGCGCAGCATCTCCTGCCCGGAAAACGCCATGCGGTCCGTTGAAACCGGCGGCCGCGAAGAGGGCGACGAGCCCTGCTTCGCGACCGACTTTGTCGCCGGGCTCCTCGATCCCGACCGCGTCACGCCCGGCGCCGTCGCCGGGCCGAACGGTAAGGCGGCCAAAAAGCGCTACAACGTCTATCGCAACAACGTCACCGTCAGCCTGATCAATGCGCTGGCGGCGGTGTTCCCGGTGACGCGGCGCATCACCGGGCCCGATTTCTTCCGTGCGATGGCGCGCTTCCATATCCGCGCCACGCCGCCGAGCTCGCCGCTCCTCTTCGAATACGGCCGCGACTTCCCCGATTTCATCGAGGCCTACCAGTATGCGCGCTCGACGCCATGGCTGGCGGACGTGGCACGGATCGAGCGGGCATGGCTCGACGCCTACCACGCGGCCGATGCCGCCCCGCTGGCGCCTCAGGCTTTGGCGGCGATACCGGCGGAGTTGCTGGCGGACACCGTCTTTCGATGCCATCCCGCAACCCGGATCGTGCGCTCCCGCTTTCCGGCACTGAGCCTTTTCGCGCGCCATCGAGGCGAGGGGCCCGCCGCGACGATCGAGACCGCGGAGCCGGAAGACACGCTGATCACAAGGCCCGGCATGGAGGTTGCCGTTCGTCGCCTCCCACCCGGAGGCGCGCTCTTCCTGACGCGTCTTATCTCGGGTGAAGGCCTCCGCGAGGCCGCCGCGGCCGCCCTTGCGGCCAGCCCCGACTTCGACCTGTCCGCCAATATCGCCGGAATGCTCGAGGCGGGCGTCTTCACGGCGGTCGATCGGGATACGCTCGATGGTTGAGCGGCAGCTTTCCGGCAGCGATAAATGGCCTGGGTCGGCGGGATTCGTGGACCGGGTGAACGCCCTCGTACGTGCGATCGCCCCGCCGTCTCTCACCCAGCTTGCGTTGCGCCTGGCGCTCGCGGTGCCGTTCTGGCGATCGGGCGTGAACAAATGGGACGGCTTCCTCCAGCTGAACGACGTCGCCGTCTTGTTGTTCACCTCAGAGTTCACCTTAAAGCTGCCGGGCGGCCCCTATCCGTTCCCCGCGCCGGCGATCACGGCCTTTGCTGCCGGCTTTGCGGAAATCCTGTTACCCGTCCTCCTTGTTCTTGGCCTGGCGACGCGACTCTCGGCGCTGGGGCTTCTGGTCATGATCATCGTCGTGCAACTGACCGTGCCGAGCGGTTGGCCGCTGCACGTTACCTGGGCGGCCATGGCGCTCGGGATCATGGCGTGGGGGCCGGGGCGCATTTCGATCGATCATTTAATCGCGCGACGCAGCCGGTGAGAATGCCTTGCGCCAATAGACACAGCTTCGGTGGACCTATCTCGTTCGGGCTACCAGAGCTCCGACGACCCCGAAGCTCTCGAAAACGACATCGTGACGGCGGCGCGTTCGCTCTCGGATGCCGATCCGCTAATGCGAGACTCAACGTCGACGGCCGGTCCGAGATCTAGGCGCATGATCGCCCTTTGCCGGGAAGCAATTTCACGAACCACCGGAAGATCGAGATAGGAGGAAACCATGTCTTTTGAACGCCACTTGCAGGCAGTCGTCGTGGGACTCGCCCTCCTCCTGCCCGTTGCGGCAAACGCCGACGACGATTGGGTCGTCAAAGCCAGCCCCTTGCCGGTTGCCGAGACGGCCGAGAAGCTGACCGATGCGATCGAGGCCGCGGGAGCTTCGGTCGTTGCCGTGGTGGATCATCGCGCGAACGCCCGGAGCGCCGGTGCGGACCTGCCGCCCGCGATCGTGGTGATCTTCGGCAATCCTGCGATCGGAACCCCGCTGATGCAGGAGAACCTGCGCATCGCTATCGACCTGCCGCAGAAGGTCCTGATCTGGCAGGAGGACGGATCGACCATGGTCGGCTACGTCGAGCCCGGTGTGCTGGCGGAACGATACGGGATCGAAGCTGACAACAAGTCCATCGAGATGATGGAGCAGGCGCTGGGCAAACTCACCGACGCGGCGGTGACAGCCGAGTGATCCGTCA
>JACCSN010000053.1 GCA_013812985.1 Hyphomicrobiales bacterium
ACCCGATGCGGCGGCGCTCAATGACACCAAACCGACGCCGGCGCGCTGCCCGCACCGGCTGCCGGCCGAGCAGATCGCCGCCATCGAGCGGCTGCGACGGCAGCGGATGAGCGGACCCGCCATCGCCAGGGCGCTCGCCATGCCGCGCTCCACTGTCGGCGCCGTGCTGCGCCGGCTCGACCTGGGCCGATTGTCGGCCCTCGATCCGAAGCCGCCGACGGTCCGCTATGAACGCCAGCATCCCGGCGAGCTCGTCCACATCGACACCAAGAAGCTCGGCAGGATCGACGGCATCGGCCACCGCATCACCGGCGACCGCACTGGCCAGAGCCGCAATCGCGGCATCGGATGGGAGCACCTGCATGTCTGCGTCGATGACGCCTCCCGGCTTGCCTACACCGAAATCCTGCCCGACGAGAGGCCGAAATCCTGCCCGACGAGAGGACGGAGCGCGCGTGTGCGTTCCTCACCCGCGCGCTCGCCTTCTTCCAGACCCACGGCGTCAGCGTCGAGCGCGTCATGACCGACAATGGCTCCGCCTATCGCAGCCATGCCTTCAAGAGGCTCATGGCCGAGGCCGGCCTCCGGCACATCCGCACCAGGCCCTATACGCCCAGAACCAACGGCAAGGCGGAGCGCTTCATCCAGACCAGTCTCCGCGAATGGGCCTACCGCAACGCCTACCATACCTCCGCCGAGCGAACCCAAGCCATGCAGCCCTGGATCACCAGCTACAATCACAGCCGACCCCACTCAGCCCTCGGCGTGAACCCACCCATCACCAGGCTGAACAATGTTCTTGGATTCGACATCTAGGTCACCCGTGACAATGCGAGGACACCTGGATGGATCAAGGGTGCGGCCTTGAGCCAGATGGCCGCCCCTTCCGAGCCTGCATGCCCAAATAGGTCGTGGCCTGCCGGAAACCGCCCCCAGCTTTGCGCCTCCAGACGCTCCCCGCCAACGGTCATCGAGCCGGAGACGACGAGGAACTCGAGCCCGCGGTCATTGTCCACGCCGATGGCCGATCCGGCGGCGAAGGTCTCCAGGCGGACCTGCTCATGGCCGTCGTCGAAAAGGGTGGTGGCCGCACTGGCACCGGTACTTGTTGGCGTTGGTCGTCCGGCTCCCGGCCGCACGACGATCTGCTGGCCATCTCCTTCACGGTACTGCCAGAGACGAACGAAGATGGTGCAGCCGTCCCTGGCCGCAGGCACATGCGACGTTCCCGGAGGGTTCCGGAAATAGGTGCCCGCGGGATAGTCTCCGTGCTCGTCCTGGAACGTGCCTTCGAGGACGAGGATCTCCTCGCCCCCGCTGTGCGTATGCCGCGGGAAAGCGCTGCCTGGCGCGTAGCGGACGATCGACGTTGCCCGGGCGACCTCCTCGCCGATCCGGAACAGCATGCGTCGGTCCACCCCGGCGGATGGGCTGGGGATCCAATCCAGCCGCGACGAGTGAACGATCACGGGCTTCGATAGGTCGTCATTGATCCGCATTGTTGGCGTCCCTCATGGTCAGAACCATCCGGAACTTGACGTCGCCGGACTTCATGCGCTGGTAGGCATCATTGGCGCGCTCCAGCGGCATCGTCTCGAAAAGAGGCCGAACGCCGGCCAGGACGCTGAATTCCAATGTCCTCTCGTTCTCGAACGGGGAACCGGTGAGCGAACCTCTGACGCCGCGTTCGCCGACTACCATGGGCCCCATTGAAACCGGCAGCGGGTCCTTGCCCGCACCGAGCAGGATGAGCTGGCCATGCGGTGCCAGGCCGGGCATCAGAGCCGCTACGGCGTCGGCTTGGCCGATGGTGCTGATGATGGCCGCCGCTCCGCCAATATCCTTCAGCTTGGCCGAGACGTCGTCCCTTTGGGAATCGAGGTAGATATGCGCGCCAAGAGCCAGGGCGTCGCTGGCGATGTCCCCGCCGCGGCCGACGGCGATGACGCGGAAACCCATTCGCCGGGCGTACTGAAGGGCCATGTGCCCAAGGCCGCCAATACCGAGGATGGCGACGGTGTCACCGGCCTGGGCGCCGGATTTGCGCAATGCATTGAAAGTGGCCAGGCCCGCGCAGAGAATAGGGGCGGCTTCTTCGGATTCCAGCTCGGCTGGGATGGCAACCAGCCCGGTATGACGGGCCAGCATCATCTCCGCGTATCCGCCGTCGCAGGAGGCGCCGACGAACTGCTGGTTCTGGCACAACTGGAACTGTCCGCGCCTGCATTGCTGGCACGCGTTGCAGTGACCGCCCAGCCGCCCGACGCCGACGCGCTGGCCCATAGTCCAGATGGCGGGTACGTTCGGTCCGATGGAGACGATCCGGCCGACGAGCTCGTGCCCAGGCACGCGCCTCGCGGCAGGATCGGCACGCTCGATGTCCGCGCCGTCAGCGCCGCAGATGCCGCATGCTTCGACTTGGATAATAACCTGTCCATCGGAAGGCACTGGGGTCTCGCGCTCCACCAAGTCGAGACGGCCCGGCGTGCTCACCTCCATCGCCCGGTAGGTGTTCCTCATGGCGCGGTCTCCTGCGATCTGGGTTCGGCGCGGGCGTGCTGCATGTGCATCACGGCGCGTCTCGCCGCTTCGATTGCGCCAGCGAGATAGCCGGGCTCGCGAACGCTGGTTTCGCTGCCTCCCAGGAACATCTGTTCCCGCCACCGGGGACCTGCCCAATCGAGGCTCCCGGGAATGGGGTGGCCGCCCGCGACCTGGTCGGCCGACGTGGCCGTCAGAGGATCTTCGGCCCAGTCCTTGAAGAGGGTGCCTATCGGTGCGCCCGCTTCCGGCCCGAAAAGAGTGACGAGCTGCCCAATCGCGGCCATGACGATCGCATCTCGGCCGAGCTTCTTACGGTGTTCCGCGGGAATCCCGACAAATCCGAAGAGAGCGGCCTTGCCGGAAGCGGTGGTCGCATCGTGGATTTCGGCGAGCGGGCCCACCATGCTCTGCGCGGTGCCCGACAGTCCGGCATCCCGCCAGAACGGCCTGTCGTAGACTGCAAAGAACTTCGCATGTGGGGCCATCCAGGTCGCAGTGTCTCGCCACAGCTGCGCAGTCTTGAAATCGAGCGGTGGATCGAACGCGATCGAAGCCTCGAGAAGGCGAGGCGGCGCGGCAAGGAGGACCTGCCGGGCGCGAACGATCTGCTCGCGTCCATCGCCATCCAAGGCGCCGATCTCGATCGCGCCGCGACGTTGGGCGATGCTCTTGACCGAGACGCCGAGGCGTATGCTCCCGGCCGGCAGCTTCGAGGCGAGCGACGCCACCATCGCGCCGGTGCCGCCGATGATGCGCATTGATTCCGGTTCCTGGCGCATGCCGCGGAGCCTTTGCGGCTGCTCTCTGGACATCCGCTGGAAGACCACGTCGCCCTCGCTGTTCTGCGGGAACGATCGCAATCCCAGTTCATCGACGAGGGACTCCATCGTGGGTTGCATGCCCGGCCAAAACCAGGAAGGCCCAAGATCGAAACCATCTGCGGAAAGGGCGCCGCTTACGTCTGCGGACAGAATGCGCCCGCCCAGGCGCATGCGGGCCTCGATCAGCAGGAAATCGATACCCGCGCGCTGGAGTTCGAAAGCAGCCGTCAAGCCCGCCAGCCCGCCGCCTACTATGACCACATCACGATCCATGCAGTAACCCTCAGACAGGCGGCAGCAGGCGGGAGAGGCATCGGCCCTGAAGTCGATGCAAATCCGAAGATGCGGAAGCGACATCGCGCGAACCTGCGCGCTTGGGCGGGATAATGACCCTTCATGATCGACCCGGCAAACTGGAAGATCTCGGTCGGTACTAAAGAAAATGTTTTGCGGCGGAGACGGACTGGCCGGAGGATGCTTCCTCGAACAGCTAGTCTCTGAAGGCGACGAGCTTCGGCAATCCCCCACGCTCTGGCCGGTAGACGACATAATACGCCAATGGCGATGGAACGGTGATCTCGGGAAACAGCCGGACTAGCACTACTTTGGCACTTCTATATCCGGAGGTCGCCTGAACCGGATGCGGCAGTGGGGGCATCGGTCAGGCTGGGGCGGCGCGAGAGCGGCCGTGATCGCTCGCCGGATCGCTGGCAGCGTCGGCTGAGGCGGGCCGTGGTCGATTCTTTTT
>JACCSN010000054.1 GCA_013812985.1 Hyphomicrobiales bacterium
TGACCTCGGGCATGCGATGCGAGATGTAGACGATCGCGACGCCCTGCTCCTTCAGCTCGCGGATCAGGCGCAAGAGGCGGGCGGCGTCCTGATCGTCGAGGGCGGCGGTCGGCTCGTCCATGACCAGGATGCGGGCGTCGAGCGCCAGCGCCTTGGCGATTTCAACCAGCTGCTGCTCGGCGATCGACAGGCCGCCGGCCCGCGTATCGGGGTGAAGGCGCGCGCCCACGCGCGCGAGAAGCGCCCGCGTGCGGTTGCGCATCGCTGCACGGTCCAAGAGGCCGCGGCGGGTCGGCTCGACCCCCAGAAAAATATTGTCGGCGACGCTGCGGTCGGGCAGCAGGCTGAGCTCCTGGTGGATGATGCTGACGCCCGCATGGCGGGCCTGGCTCGGATGTGTGAAGGCGACCGGCTCGCCGCCCAGCCGGATCGCGCCGGCATCGGGATGATAGGCGCCGCCGAGCACTTTCATGAGCGTCGACTTGCCGGCGCCGTTCTCGCCGCAGATGGCATGCACCTCGTGCGAGCGGCAATCGAAGCTGACATCGTCGAGAGCGCGGACGCCGCCGAAGTGCTTCGAGATGCCCTGCATCTCGAGCATCGAGGCTTTTCCGTCCGAGGACGTCACTCCGCCGCGATGCGGTGCGCGGGACGCAACCGCTGGCGCGGATCGCGGAACATTGCGCCATTCTTCATGATCATGGCGAAATGATCCGGCCCGACGAGCACCGACTGGTCGGCGAGCGGGTCGCCGTCGACGAGCAGGATATCGGCGAGCGCGCCTTCGCGGATGACGCCGAGCTCGCCCTTGTGGCCCATCAGGTCGCCGCCGACGGCGGTGGCGCAGCGCAGCGCCTCGGCCGGCGTGTAGCCGAAGAACTTGACGAAATGCCCGATGTCGCGGGCGTTCTGGCCCATCGGCGTGATGGTGAACCCGTAATCGCCGCCGACCACGACGCGCATGCCGCGCTTGCGCATCTGCTCGTAGGTGCGGATCGTGTGCTCCAGCTTGCGCGGCAGGCCCATCCGCTCGACCACGTCCTTGGTCAGCCCGACGACATCGCCCTCGAAGACGGAATTATGGACGAGGCCGAAGGCGGGGCCGACGATGACCCGGTCCTTGGCCTCTTCGAGCATGTCGAGGGCTTCCTCGTCGGCGAAGTCGCAATGGTAGATGCAGTCGACGCCGGCGCGCACGGAGCGCTTGACGGATTCGGCGGCGCGCGAGTGACAGGCGACGCGCTTGCCCCAATCATGCGCGGTGCGGACGCCGACCGTCAGCTCCTCCTCGCTCATCGAGACGATTTCCGCGCGGGCATGCCCTACGAACTCATCGCCCGAGACGTTGAACTTGACGTTGTCGACCCCTTCCCGGCAGCACAGGCGCACCGCCCGGCGGACCTCGTCGACGCCGTCGGCCATCATCCCGAAACTTTCGGCGTGCATGTGCGCCTTGCGCTCGTCGCCCAAGCCGCCGGTGACGGTGATTTCGGGACCTGCCGCCCGGTAGCGCGGGCCGGCGAGATAGCCGTCCTCGATCTCCTGCCTCACCACCACGTCGATGCGAAGCTTCGCGGAAGCCGCCGAGTAGCAGCTCGTAAAACCGTGGTTGAGGATCATCGTGGCGGCGCGGCAGGTGCGCAGGAGGTGCTCCTCCGGCGGGATCTCGCCCAAATCCTGGTTGCGCGAGGGGCCGACGAAGGACAGGTGGCAGTGGCCCTCCACCATGCCGGGCATGAGGAACATGCCCTCCGCGTCGACGATCTCGGCGGCGTTCGCGCCGTCGATCTGACCCCGCCCGCGAGCCACCGTGCGAATGCGGTTGCCTTCGACAAGCACCTCGCCCAGATAGGCGTCGTCATTTTCCCCGTCCCAGACACGGGCGTTCCGGATGAGAATTGCGCTCATGTGCCGTTCCTCCGCTTGCGCTCGTCCCGACGGGAGAGCTTACCGCCAGCGCCGTGGACCAAACTCATGATACGCCGCAGGCGCTCCGGTCCTCAAAGCAAAAATCAGGGCCCGAGCCTGATTTTTGGACGGGTTCCCGCAGTGCGGCGCCGCGGCGACAGTCTACCTCTGAGGCGGCAGCTTTCCGCGACCGCGCACGAGTGAGGATGATCCGTCACTCACGCTGATTGCATCGACGCTGTGATGACGTCGATTGCGCTGAGCTCCTCCGGGGCGAGTAACCAGCCAACCGCCTTGACGTTGGCGTACACCTGCTCCGGCGAAGTTGCGCCGGCGATTACCGAGGCCACCGACCGATGAGCAAGAAGCCAGGATATTGCGAGCTCCAGAATCGAGTGACCGCGCTTTTCTGCGAACGCGACCAATGCCTCGACGACATCAAGCTTTTGCGGCGTGATTTGATCGCTGCCGGACAACCGGCTGTTCGCCGGAGCATCCGTTCCCTTGCGGTATTTTCCGGATAGAAGCCCACTTGCGAGCGGGAAATAGGGCAGGAACGCAAGGTTGAGTTCCTGGCAAGCCGCGAGGACACCGCTCTGCGGATCGCGGTGCAAGAGGCTGAACTCGTTCTGGACGCTCACAAAACGTGCGGCTCCGTCTCTCACCGCCTCATTCGCTTCGTTTAGCTGGGTCACGTTGAAGTTCGAGCAGCCGATCTCGCGCACCTTCCCTTGCTTTACCAGCTCGTCGAGAGCAGCAAGCGTCTCCGCGATAGGCGTCGACTCGTCCGGTTGGTGAAGCTGATAAAGGTCGATGTAATCTGTCTTCAGCCGGGCGAGGCTGTCCTCGACGGCTTTTCGAACGTAGGCCGGCTTGGCGCCGTGTCGGACTTCATCGACCTTCATGCCGAACTTTGTTGCCAACACGAACCGGTCGCGCCGCCCGGCCAGCGCGTTTCCCATGAAGCTTTCGCTTTTGGTGCCGCCGTAGATATCAGCGGTGTCGAGGAACGTGGCCCCCGCCTCGAGCGCGGCGTCCAAGACCCGCCTTGTGCCGAACTCATCAACTCGTCGACCGAAATTGTTGCAGCCGAGTCCAACGGCCGAGACCTCCAGCGATCCGATATGACGTGTCTCCATGGTGAACTCCTCGATCTGGTCTCATATAGAGGGCGACTACCACATAGACACACGAGCGAGATCGAACAGGCCGCCCTGCCGCTTTGCGGCAATTGACGCGGCGCGATATCTCGGACAACAACGTCGGCGCTCCTTGGCGGCCCCCGATGAGCATCGCGGCCCTCCTTAGGGCTCGCAACGAAGCGCTTAAGTCAGGTCGCGACGGCTTCGGAATCAGAGGACAACCGTTCAAAGAGCGACCGGGAGCGATGGCTGGAAACAAGAGATACGCTTCGTCGGTGGATGTCGCCATTCTAGCGGGCGTTTCGCAATCCGCGGTGTCACGCACCTACAAGCCGGGGGCGAGCGTTTCGAAAGAAACCCGCCGCAAGGTCCTGGACGCTGCGGAGCAGCTCGGCTACCGCCCCAGCCTGATTCCGCGGATCATGCTGACACACCGGTCGTATCTCGTCGCGATCGTGATCGGAGGCATGTTCAACCCGATCAATTCGGTCGTGCTCGAAAATTTCACCATCAAGCTGCAGGAGATCGGCCACCAGGTTCTGCTGGTTCATGCCGCGACCGGAAGGTCGCTCGACGAGATCATTCCGAGGCTCGCGAGCTACCGGGTCGACGCGATATTCATCGCGCGTGCGATTCTGTCGCCTGAGGCCGCCGACGAGTTCGCCAAATACGAGATACCGATCATCTCGTTCAATACCCCCTCCAAGAACCGGTGGGTGTCGTCCGTGTGTTCGGACCACCTCGCGGGAGCGCAGGCGGTCGCAGACCTTTTTGTGGAGCGTGGCGCGAAGAGGTGCGCCTATATTTCGAGTCCCGTTGCGGCCTTCGGCAACGAGGAGCGCATGCAAGGGTTCGCCGACCGTTTACGCGAGCACGGGTTCAAGCCTCCCAAAGTCGTGGAAACCGAATTCTGCTATGAAGGTGGCCTACGGGCCGCTCTGCATCTGATTGAGGGGGCGAATGCTCCCGACGCGATCTTCTGCTTCAATGATCTTGTCGCGATCGGCGTTCTCGACGCGATCCGCAAGACTCTCAGGCTACGGGTTCCCGAAGATATTCTCGTTGCCGGGTTCGACAACATTCCTGCCGCGGCCTGGGTGGCGTACGACCTCACGACGCTGGTTCAAGACAGCCCTTCGATGGTGGAGGCGTCACTGGCGATCCTGCGATCAGCCACTGCCTCGAGCTTGCCGATCGGTGGCGTTCGCACCACGGTTCCGGTTCGCCTTGTGGAGCGCGGCACGACGCGAAGGAACCCGCCGCCTTTCCCCTGAGGGAACGTGGCCACGGATGGCGAGAGGTGCGCCATTGTAGAGCTATTCCTTCAACGCCACCGCACGTTTCCGTCTAACCGATGGAATGGCCACCACGGCCAAAGCCATGCAGGCGGAAAGCAGCAGGCCAGCGCTGATTGGCCGCTCGATGAAGATTACAGGGTCACCGCGGGAGAGTAGCATTGCGCGGCGTAGGTTCTCTTCCATCATGGGACCGAGCAGCATCCCAAGCAGCAGCGGCGCCGGCTCGCAATCCAGCTTCATCAGGACATAGCCGACCAGCCCGAACGCAACCATCACATATAAATCGAAGGTGCTGTTGTTCGTCGTGAAAATGCCGACCGAGCAAAATACCAGAATCGCCGGGAAGAGGAACTTGTAGGGAATAAGCAGAAGCCGCACCCAGATTCCGATGAGTGGAAGGTTCAGGATCACAAGCATTAGATTGCCGATCCACATGGAGGCGATCAGGCCCCAGAACAGAGAGGGCCTCTCAACCATCACCCCCGGGCCGGGCAGGATGCCTTGCATGATCATCACACTGGCCATCATCGCCATGATGACATTGGAGGGCAGCCCAAGGGTGAGCATGGGGATGAACGACGTCTGCGCGGCGGCGTTGTTGGCCGCCTCCGGCGCCGCGACGCCCTCAATCGCGCCCTTACCGAAGCGTTGCGGCTCGGAGGAAAGGCGTTTTTCCATCGCGTAGGCGGCAAATGACGCGAGGATCGCGCCGCCGCCGGGAAGAATTCCAAGGACCGCGCCGAGCGCCGTGCCGCGCAAGATCGGCGGCGTCATGGCCTTGAGGTCCTGGCTGCTGGGCCAGAGGCTGCTCACGGGGCTCACCGTTACGCGTGTCTCCTTGTGCTCCAGGTTCTTGATGATCTCGCTCAGCCCGAACATGCCCATGGAAACGGCGATGATATTCACTCCGTCGTAAAGCTCCAGGAGGCCAAAGGTCAGACGATGGGCGCCAGTGGTCACATCGGTTCCGGCGAGACCGATGGTGAGCCCGAGGACGATCATCGCCAGCGCCTTCACAAGCGACCCCTGCGCGATGACCGCCAGGGCGATCAGGCCGAGAACCATCAGGGAGAAATACTCGGCCGGGCCGAATTCGAGCGCCATTCTGGCGAGAACGGGGGAGAAGACCAAGATGATGATCGTCGCGACCGAGCCTGCGAAAAAAGAGCCCAGCGCCGAAGCGGTCAAAGCGACGCCGCCCCGGCCCTGCTGAGCCATCTGATAGCCGTCGATCGTCGTTACGACCGATTCGGGCTGTCCCGGCACATTGACCAGGATCGATGTGGTCGATCCGCCGTATTGAGCGCCATAAAAAATGCCGGCGAGCATGATCAGCGCTCCCGTCGGTTCGAGCGTGAAGGTGATCGGCAGCAACATGGCGATCGTTGCGGACGGGCCTATGCCGGGAAGCACCCCGACCAGCGTTCCAAGCAGGCATCCGATGAAGCAATAGAACAGATTGTTCCACGTCACCGCGACGCTCAGGCCAAGGAGGAGATTGTCCCATGCCTCCATCGCCGAGCCTCCCGGCTAGCCGGTGAACCAATAACCGACAAGAAGTAGCTCCTGGCCGAGGCCGTAGACGAACGCGGCGGCACTTCCGAAGCCCAGCAAGAGAGCCAGTATGACGCTCGGCAGGGGCCGGGATTCCGAGCTGGCAGCTGCGGCCACAATGACCATGACCATGATCGCACCGATCAATCCGATCGGCCGGAGCAGCACACCGAACAGAATGCTTGCGCCGAGCACGAGGATCAAAGGCCTGATTGCGACTTGTCCCTCGCTCGTCTCCCTGTCGCCGCGCAGGGACATGCCTGAAACGATCAGGCCAAAAAGAAGCAACAAGCCACCGAGGACGAGTGGGAAAAATCCGGGGCCCATGTTGCGCAGGTCACCCATCGTATAGTTTCGAGCATCGACCATTACGCCCAGCCCGATGACGAGCAGCAGAATACCTGTCGCCAGATCCTTTGGCCGTCGAAGCAGGCCCATTTCCTTCACTCCCCGCCGCACACAGCCCGAATTCGCGCCGTTCATTCCGCCGCAGATATCGTCGCGGTCCTGCGCGCGACATTGGCGCCGCGCTGGGGAATGCCGGTCTGCTCGAAGCATATGCGCGCCAGCTCCGCCACCCCTTCTCTGATTTCCTGTTTCGACGGGAGGCCGAAGCAAAGCCGCATGCAGCTCTTTGCGGCTTCCGGCTCACATGAAAGATCCGGTCCAGGGTTAAATGTCACACCTGCCTCGGCGGCGGGTTTCATCAGTGTTCTGACGTCGATCTCCTCGGGAAGCCGCAGCCATAAGAAAAGCCCGCCTTTCGGCGCCCAGAACTCGACCGCTGTCCCGAACTCTTGTTCCAAAGCAGCAATCAGCGTCTGCAGCTTGTCTTCGAGCATCTCGCTGAGACTGCTCAGGTGGGAGCCGAAATTCGCACCGAAATATTCTGCGATCACCATCTGATCGAGCGCGGCTGTCCCACCGTCGGTCTTGCAGGCGAGCATCCTGCCGAGGACCTCCCAATCGGCCGCCACATACCCGACGCGCAATGCGGGAGCCAACGATTTGGAGAAGGAGCCGATATGGATCACCTGGTGCGGATCGAGCCCGTAAAGCGCCGGCGGCGCGCCGTCCCGCCATATGATGTCGGCGTAGCACTCGTCTTCGAAAATCGGCACTCCGAATGTCCTCGCCACCTCCAGAAGCTGCTGCCGCCGCTCTAGGCTGAGGATGCTGCCGGTCGGATTCTGGATTGTGGGGATGGTGTAGATATACTTCGGCTGAACATTCCTTCGCTTCAGATCTTCAAGGATCGAAGCCAGCCGATCGATCCGCATGCCGGCTTGGTCGAGCGGCGCCCCGACATGGCGAACGCCGAGCTTTTGAAGCTTTCCGAAGACGGCAGAATACGTAAACTCCTCAAGGATAACGGTGTCGCCCGGCTCAAGAAGCAGCTGGTTCACAAGGTCGATACCCTGCAGCGAACCAGAGGTGATAAGGATATTGTCGGCGCCGCTCTGCACGCCGCGCATCTGCGCCAGCTTGTCGGCTACAAACTCCCGAAGCCCCTGATAGCCCAGAGGGTCTTTCCCCATATTGTATAATGCCAGGTCGGCGCCGTGTCGCTTGATCACCCGTGACGCTGCATCCGCCAGGGGCCCAATGGGGATATGGCTCCGATCGTTATGTCCAGTGGCGAAGTTGTATTTTGCCAATCCGGACCAAGGTGCCGACGGCGCCGGAAGGCCGCTTCGCAATCTGTACGTGTAGCGGAAGCCCGTGTCGCCCTTGATCATCCTTCTCCTCCCACGTCGTTTTTTCCGATGCTTCAGGTCGGGCTCCGGCTCGTTTGATCGAGCAGCCGTTCTTAAGCGGCGTTTGTTTCGGCAAACATTCCCGCAGGATCTCTCGCTTGAGCGAGGTTCTGTTCAGACTTCCATGGAGCCCCGATCGGCGATCAGGTCCAGCCGATGCTCTGCTCGTTTTCCACGCTGCATAGCTATGCTTCGCTTGGCCGCCGCCGTCAACAGCGCAGGAGCACCCCCCGTCCCATTCAAAGGACCCCCGTCCCATTCAAAAGGATTGGAACAGGATGGTCGGGAGCAGCGATGCGCGAGCGAAGGTCCGAGTGCTGACTGGGAAACACCGGTTGGGTAGCTATGCAAACACAAAAAATCTAAATGGGAGGATAAGCGATGTACTCAGGTCCTAGGCGAAACGTATTCTGCATGCATCGGCGTCGAGTTCTGAAGGGGGCCGCGGCGATGAGCGCGACCGCCGCGCTGCTCCTTGGCATGAGCGGTTCGGGGGTTGCCCAGAGCGAATACCCGACCAAGCCGGTTCACATTGTCGTATCGTTTGCAGCCGGCGGAGCCACGGATTCGACGGGCAGATTCTTTGCGCAGGCCCTTTCGGAACGCTACGGCGAGCAGTTCGTGATCGACAATATTCCCGGCGCGAACGGCAGCATCGGCACGGCGACGGTCGCCAGAGCAGCCCCCGACGGTTACACCTTGACCATGGGGTCGACGGGCCAGCTGATCGTGAACCCCAACCTTTACCCGAATGTCGGCTATACGTCCGCCGAGTTCACCCCCATTGTGCATCTGGCCGATCTGCAATTCGTTCTTGTGGCCCGCAAGGAACTGGGCGTCAAAACCGCGGCGGAACTTGTCGAGCTCTCGAAATCCAAGCCCGGCACTCTCAATTACGGCTCCGCAGGAATCGGCAACACTCAGCATCATGCGGGTGTCCTATTCATCAACAAGACCGGGGCGGATCTCACGCACATTCCCTACAAAGGGGGCGCGGAAGCCATCAAGGCGGTCCTCGCCGGTGAAGTCGACGTTCTCTTCGGCACGGTGACTGAAACGCTGCCTCTTATCAAATCCGGTGACCTCATACCGATCGCCTCACTTGCGACCGAGCGGGTCGACCTCCTGCCGGATGTGCCGACGCTGGCTGAACAGGGTATCCCGGATGCGGAAGTTTCGGCCTGGTACGGGCTGTTTGGTCCTGCCGGAATGCCGCAAGAAATCGTGGCGAAGTTGAACAAGGACCTCAACGAGATTCTGGCCACGCCCGAGGCGGAAAAGCAATTGGGAGATCTGGGTCTGCGCCGCGGAGGCGGCTCTGCCGAAGAAGTCAATACCATGCTCAAAGCGGATGAGCCCAAGTGGCTTGCCATCATTGATCTGGCCGGCGGACCTCTGAAGTAGTTTCAGCTTACCCGCTTCAGGCGCCCGGGCCCGCGACTTCGAGGTCCTTCGCCTGGAATGGGTGAGGGAACTCCCCGGCCGGATGCTCGTGACAACCGGGGCCATGGCCGCCGACAGCCTGAAAAAGGAAAGCAGCATGGCCGCGATGCCCGGCTGCCTGGGAAGAGTTCAAAGGCATGTTCCGGGCAAGGCTTCCGAAGCGCTTTCAGCTCCTCCGCGGACGCGTCCGGATCAAGCTACTGGTCGTTTAGGCGGCCTGCGCGTGATGTTGCAGGCGGCGATGGGCGATGTCCGTAGTCCTGAACAGCTGCTCGATGGTCCAGCGCCGCCGATACCAGTCGATCACCTGGCGGGCCTTGGCGGGGTCGGCCAGGTCATGGGTGGTCAGCAGTCGCCAATGCACCGGCGTGTCGCCGACGGGGGCGTCCGCCTCGCGCACATCGATCGCCACAGGGCGACGCTGGCGGGGGCCTGCGCCGACCGGAGGGCTGGGGAGGGGGCGCTGGGGCATGCCCCCCGCGCGTCACCCCGTCGCAAGCCGCTCCGAATCATGCCTTATCCGCGCGGCGGGCTTGCGAGCCGGCGCATCTTCTGCTCTCGATGACAGCGGTATGACCGTCAATGGTCGTGGGAGGGCGCAATGAAATTCACGGCCGCTTTGATCTCGGCGCTTCTCGTCGCCGGCTTTTCATCAGGCGCCGGGGCCGGACCCATCGCCGATGCGGCGGGGCGCGCCGAGGCCCTTCAGGCGGAAGGCAAGACGGTCGAGGCGCTCGACGCTTTGAACGAGGCGGTCGACTCAGTCTGGACGCAGGCGCCGCTCGCCTTTCGCAAAGTCGTCCTGGTTGAATCGTCGGAGGGATTTGGCGAATATGTCGAGCGCTCGGATCGGGTGTTCCGGCCCGACGAGCAGATGAACATCTATGTCGAGCCGGTCGGCTTCGGCTACGGCGCGTCCGGCGCGGCCGCGACGATCAACTTCGATGTCGATGTCTCCATTGAGAACCTGACAGGGCAGGTGCTCGGGGAAGCGAAGGACGTCTTTCAGTTCTCGGCCGACACATATCCGAATCGGCGTGAGTTCGCCATGACGCTCGGTTTCGGTGCGCCCTACTACCGGCCGGGCGATTACAAGGTCATCTTCACGGTCCGCGACCGCAATTCGGCCAAGTCCGGCAATTTCGAGATTCCGTTTACGCTGACCACGCCGGGCGCCGCCGGCGCAGAAGCGGACAGCGCCGCGCCGCCAGCGGATGAAGCGGCCGGCGGCAACGCCGCATCGGATGCGCCGCCGCAGGAAGAATCTGCCGCGACTGTCCCTGACGCCGCGCAGGAGAGCGGGTCCGAGGCGAGTGAAAACGGGGCCTCGAACATGCAGGGGAGCGGGGGCGCCGCAGATCAGAGCAGCGATCAGTCGGGCGCGGCTGCGGCTCCACTCCAAGAGCCAACCCCGGAAGCCGAACCCCAACCCGGGGCGGCTCCCGGAGACGGCTCGGAAGCGTCGACCCGGCCGGCGCCGTTGGACGGTCAGAGCGAGTCCGGCCAGGTTGAGACCGGCTCGGGTGACCATGAAGGCGCCGGAGCGGGCGAAAGCGGCTCCGGCGAGACAAAGGCGCAGTAATTTGAGCCAAGGCGGCCGGCGACTCCCTGGAATGCATATCTGCCCCTGGAATGCATAAGCGAGGCCGACGATCACGAAGCCCAGGTGCAGAAGCACCGTAGGCCGGCCGCTTCGAACGGGGGCGAATTTGCAAGCGTTTGCACGCCTTGTTAAGAGGTCTCCGAACGGGCGATTCCGGGGCTGCGATGCGCAAGCGGGTCACGTTGAAGGATGTCGCCCAGGCGGTGGGCGTGCATGTCTCCACCGTCTCGCGCGCCCTCGACCCCAAGACGCGCCACCTGATCACATCGGAGGTCGCGGACGAGATCCTGAAGGCGAGCGAGCGCCTCGATTATCGGCAGAACGCCGCCGCTTATTCCCTCAAGACGAATCGTACGCGCACCATCGGCGTGGTCCTGCCCGACATCACCAACCCGATCTTTCCGCCGATCATCCGCGGCGTCGAGGACGCGCTCGCCGCGCACAATTACATCGCCATCCTCGCCAATACGGATAGCAATCTCAGCCGCGAGGAAGGCATCACCGGGACCCTGCGCGCCCGCGGCGTCGACGGCCTGATCCTGGCCAGCGTGGAGCGCGAGGACGAAGCGGTGACGCGGCTCGCCCAGGAGGGCCTGGCGGTGGTCACCGTGAACCGGCAGGTGGACGACGCCAACGTGTCGTCGATCGCGCATGACGAGGATGACGGCATCCGCCGCGTCCTGGCGCATCTCGTCGCGCTCGGCCATCGCGAAATCGCCAACATCGCCGGCCCGCAGTCCCTCTCGACCGGCGAGGCGCGCTACCGCGCCTTCGAGCGGCACCGCGCCGGGTTGGGTTGCGGCCCCGATCCGGGCCTGGTCGCGTTCGCCGAGGTCTTCAATGAGCCGGAAGGCGAGCGCTGCGCCGAAGCGCTGCTGGACGGCGGCAGGCCTTTCACCGCGCTGGTCTGCTCCAACGACCGCCTGGCGGTCGGCGCCACCGCCGCCCTCAGGCGCCGCGGCTTCGCCTGCCCGGAGGACGTATCGATCACCGGCTATAACGACATGCCGCTCGTGGACCGGCTCTACCCGCCGCTCACCACCATCCGCATCCAGCAATACCGCGCCGGGTTCGAAGCGGCGGAGCTCCTCCTGGAATTGATCCAGACCCAGCCGGACCTGCGGCGGCCGCGCCACATCGTGCTCCCCGTCGAGCTGATCGTCCGAGGCTCCACCCGAGCGCTGCGGCCCTCCGAGATCGGTCAGGCCGCGCTTTCCCCAGCATTTCACCAGGATGTCGGCGCCTTGGATTAAGGGTTGGTTCACCACGTTTGTTTACGTTCGTCCCATCCCGGCGAGAGCCAGGGCATGCGTTTGGGCGCGAATGGTGGCGGTGTTGAGAAGACCAGCGATTCTGTTCGGGTTGTCTTTGCTGTTGGCCGCTTGCCAGACCCAGCCCGGCGGCTTCACGGGCTCGACCTGGCCAACGACCGCGTCCGCCGCCCGCACCACCCCGCAGCTCGAGGATCTCCCGCCGCCGGCGCGCCCGGTCCGGCTTGCCGTCTACGAGTTTCCTGATCTCACCGGCGCCTACAAGCCGAACGCCGAATTCGCCGATTATTCCAGGGCGGTGACACAGGGCGCCTCGGCCGTCCTGGTCGACGCGCTGAAGAAAGCCGGCCGCGGCCAGTGGTTTCGCGTCGTCGAACGGGATGGGCTGGAGAATCTTCTCAAGGAACGCGAGCTGATCCAGACCACCGCCGCCGCCCTGAAGCGCGATGCGTCGGCGCAAATTTCGCCCCTGACCTTCGCCGACTACATCCTGGAAGGCGGCATCGTCTCCTTCGACAACGAGTTCGAGGCCGGCGGCGTAGGCGCCGCCTATCTCGGCGTCACCGGCGACGCGGAATATCGCAAGGACAGGGTCACGGTCGCGCTCCGGATGACGGCCGTGCGCACCGGCGAGATCGCCCATTCGGTGACCAGCTCGCGCACGCTCTATTCGACCTCCGTGTCGGCCGGGCTGAGCCGTTACGTCTCCAGCGATCTCCTCAACGTGAGCGGCGGCGTGACGCGGGTCGACCCGACCCAGCTCGCCGTGCAGGAGGCGATCGAGGCCGCCGTGCTCCAGCTGATCGTGGACGGGACCCAGACCGGCCTTTGGTCGATCCCGACGGAGGTAGCGTCCGCCGCTCCGCCGAGCGCTGTCGCGCCCGACGATACAGGCCCGCTCTCGCCCTCGGATGATATCATCCCGGCGGATGTGATTTATGAGAACGTCTCGCCGGAAACCGGCCCGCGCGCAACGCCCGCGCCGCGCTCCTCAGGCGCGTCGGCCGCGCCGGCCTTGACGGCGTTTGCGCC